>CAJFJP010000031.1 GCA_904384255.1 Candidatus Timburyella stercoris | reverse complement strand
ACCGTCCATTTCAAACAGCGCTTGATACTGCCTTACCACTGAATTTTTAGGCTCAACCATTATTCTTACAATATCATTTGCATCGAGCGGCTCTAAAGTAGTTATTACTGGCAGACGGCCTACCAGCTCAGGTATCATGCCGAAATGCATAATATCATGACTCGTGACATGTTTAAGATAATCCTTCTTTTCTTCTTCCTGGCCTTTTTTTATTTCCGCGCCAAAGCCAAGAGCAGATTTACCCATTCGTTTTGATATAATCTGCTCCAGCCCCTCAAATGCGCCGCCGCAGATAAACAGTATATTTGAAGTATTTATCTGTATAAACTCCTGCTGAGGATGTTTCCGGCCGCCCTGCGGAGGCACGTTGGATACTGTACCCTCAAGTATTTTCAGCAGTGCCTGCTGAACACCTTCACCGCTTACATCTCTCGTTATCGACGGATTTTCTGACTTTCTGGAAATTTTGTCAATCTCATCAATATATATAATGCCGTGTTCGGCGCGCTCTATATCATAATCGGCCGCCTGAATGAGCCGCAGTAAGATGTTTTCAACATCTTCTCCCACATATCCGGCCTCCGTTAATGTAGTGGCATCAGTTATGGCAAACGGCACATTTAAAAATCTAGCCAGCGTTTGAGCTAGCAGCGTCTTACCTACGCCTGTCGGACCAAGCATGAGTATATTGCTCTTGGTAATCTCAACATCCTCAACCGTTGAATATATCCGTTTATAATGATTATAAACAGCTACCGAAAGAGCCTTTTTTGCATTCTCCTGACCTATTACATATTCATCAAGATATTCCTTTATCTCTCTAGGCTTAGGAAGGAAAAAATCTTCGCCGTTTTCAGATTTTCGCGCCGGCTTTACTCCGTCATTTATTATATTATAGCAAACATCTATACATTCATTGCATATAAAGACGCCGTCGCCCGCAATAAGCCTATCTACCTCGTCCTGAGTCTTGCCGCAAAACGAACACCTTATATTCCTGTCCATAGTCATATCAGACATAAATGTTAAGCTCAGCCTTTCTTACCCGCTTTTTTGCTCATTTAAAGTCGCAGAAGCGGAAATATCATCTGTTATAATTAGCGGTGTGTGAATACCTTGTCAATAAGGCCGTAATCCGCCGCCTCCTGTGCCGACATAAAATTATCGCGCTCAGTGTCTATTGCTATTTGCTCTATCGGCTTGCCGGTGCGCTCTGCAAGTATTGCATTAAGCTTTTCCCTCGTGCGCTTTATGTGGTCGGCATGTATTATAACATCTGTTGCCTGTCCCTGTGCGCCGCCTAACGGCTGATGTATCATTATCTCACTGTTTGGTAGTGCAAAGCGTTTGCCCTTTGCACCAGCTGCCAGCAAAAATGCGCCCATACTTGCTGCCATACCCATACATATTGTAGAAACGTCGCACTTAATATACTGCATGGTGTCGTATATTGCCAGTCCTGCCGAAACAGAACCGCCGGGACTGTTGATGTAAAGGCTTATATCTTTATCCGGATCCTGCCCCTCAAGATAAAGAAGCTGCGCTATAACAAGACTTGCCGTAGCATCGTTTACCTCATCGGACAGCATAACTATTCTGTCATTTAAAAGGCGTGAAAAAATGTCATAAGACCTTTCGCCTCTGCTTGTTTGTTCAACAACATATGGTACTAAACTACTCATATTGAGTAACACCTCCAAATTATATTTATATTATAGTCATTTTTAAAAATTTTAATGCTTTATTTTTATTTATCCGTCTCTAATTCCATAAAAGCTGATTTTCACAGCTCTCTTATAATACTGGATAAATATAAAAACTAAATAGAACACAGTAGCCGTTATAAAACCGAGATAAATATTGCGGCATACAGGCAGCAATATAATAATATGAAATTACGGCTTGTCATACGACAAGATTTGCTTTTACAGCTTTTAGCTTTATGCATTTGCTTTTAATATTATAAACAAAATCCGGCCGCCAAACTTATTATCTTTAAGGCGGCCGGGCACAGCGTCACTACTGTGCGCTGCCATTTAATCCAAATTAAATTTTATTTATCGCTGTCCTCGGTCTTTTTAGCAGCCTTCTTTGCAGTCGATTTTGCTGCGCTGCTCTTTGCCGCCGGCTTATCAGACTTTTCATCTGCCTTCTCAGCAGCTTTAGAAGATTTCGCAGACGTCTTTTTTGCAGCCGGCTTATCGTCTGATTTTGCATCGGATTTAGCACTTGACGCTGATTTTGTAGATTTCTTAGCAGTGTTCTTCTGAGTCTTAGACTCGGCGTCCGCTGCGTCAACAAGCTCGGCAGAGGTCTTAACAAGCTCCATCGCCTTTCCTACAGCCAAGTCACCCTTAACCTCATATGCCGGTATTACCGACTTAACCTTTGCCTCACTTACATTATATACGCCGGCAAGACGCTTATATTCAGCCTCTGTCTCCTCCTCTGACGGATAGAGGTTTTCAAGCTTCGCAATTTTTTCCAGTGCGAGTCTCAGCTTTACCTGACGCTCTGCCTGCGCGCGGAAGCTTTCACGGAAGTCCTTCTCCTCAGCGCCGGTATACTTAAGATAATCCTTAAGTGTCATGCCCTGCATTTGCAGCCTGTAATCAAAGTCGCGGACGTTTTCGTCTATCCTCGTCTCAAACATTACATCCGGAATTTCCGCCTTGAGAGAATCAATAAGCTGGTCAACAAGCTGAAGCTCTACTTTGTCCTCAGACTCGTGCTCCTTGCGGTGCTCTGCCTTGTGCTTAATGTCAGCCTTCAGCTCGTCAAGAGTATCAAACTCACTTACGTCCTTGCAGAACTCATCATCAATAACGGGAAGCTCCTTTTCCTTTATCTCATGCAGCTTTATTTTAAACACTGCCGGCTTGCCCTTAATTTCCTCTGCGTGATAATTCTCTGGGAAGGTCACGTTTACATCAAATTCATCGCCGGCGTCTTTATCTTCCATCTGCTCTTCAAAGCCAGGAATAAACGAGCCGGAGCCAAGCTCTAATGTATAGTTCTCGGCTTTACCGCCGTCAAACGGCTTGTCATCTATAAAGCCCTCAAAGTCAAATATAACGGTATCGCCCTTTTTAGATTTGCGGCCGGTTACCTCAACAAGCCTTGCATTGCGCTCGGCCATTTTATTCAGCTCTTCATTAATCTCTTCGTCGCTTACCTCTGTGCTGCCGCGCTCTGCCTTAAGACCTTTATACTCTCCTATCTCGACTTCCGGCTTAACCGTAAGAGTTACCTTAAACTCGGCGCCCTCTTTACCTATGGATACAAGGTCAAAGTCAATTTTGCCGCCGGCCGGCTCAAGTCCAGCTTCCTCCAATGCGGCATTTACCGCAGTGGGATACAGGTCATTTAGCGCATCCTCATAAAATACGTTTTCACCGTACATTCTTTCAACTATGCTGCGCGGAGCCTTGCCCTTTCTGAAGCCCGGCACGCTTATCTTCTTAGATTCACGGCGGAACACTCTTGCAATCGCCGCCTCAAACTCGTCCGCAGGAATGGAAATTTCAAGTTCATACCTGTTAGTTTCAACATTGTTCTTATTCTTGAGTATCATTTTCTGTCCTCCCGTAATTGCTCATGTACAGGGTATTGTATCATATTTCCGTACATATTTCCATACTAAAATAAAGATATTTGCCGTCATTATACTGCTTTTTAATGAAAAAATCAAAATATATTTGTTTTTTGACGCAAATTTTTGCCTCAGTTCACTTTAAACGGCATAAATTTAATATAATCTGCCGATATAAGCTTAAAATCAATTCCCTTATAATCGCCCTCAAAGGCGCGTCGGCTCTTAAAAGACACGCCATGTATATGACCATAGTAACAGCGCTTTATTTTATAATCAAGCATAACCTGCATAATCTCGTCCACTACCAAATCTCCCGCTATCGGCGGATAATGCAGAAACACAACCGGTTCTCCGCCCAAAGCTGTCGCCGATTTTATCGACGCTTCAAGCCTGCCGGCTTCGCGAAGTATCACCTTTTTAGAAGCTTCGCCATCATAAAACCAGCCCCTTGTGCCGCATACAGCTATATCTCCAACCCTTTTGGCGGAGTTATGCAAAAACTCTATGCTGTCAAAACCCTTATCCGACAAAAAGGCGTTGAGCTTTGACATTGTCTGCCACCACAAGTCATGATTTCCCTTAAATATGAGCTTCTTGCCCGGCAGATTATGTATAAATCTCAAATCAGCTTCTGCCTGTTCAAGCTTCATCGCCCATGAAATATCGCCGGGAATAACAACGGTGTCGCTGACAGATACCGCATCATTCCAATTTTTTTCAATTTTTTCTGTATAATTTTCCCAGCCTTTAAATATTTCCATGCTTTTATCTGTGCTAAGCGACAAATGCAAATCGGCTATTGTAAAAAGCGACATTTATATTCTTCCTTAAAATTAAAAAATTCCTGCAATATTTTATAAGACAATGGTAAAAATAAAAGTGAAAGGAGAGTTCAAAATGAATAATACAAATAAAACTAACTGCCATACTATAAGCGGAATTAAATGCGAGGTTAAAAACTGCAAATATCACGACGGCAATCACTGCTGCGAGGCTGGATGCATAGAAGTCGGACCTACAAGCGCAAAAACAACCAGCGAAACAGTATGCCAGACATTTAGTGCAAAAAACTAATTTAAAACTTTATTATAATTATAAAACAATTTTCCTCAAAAGTAAATTTATTTAAGCCGGCTAAAAAGCCGGCTATTTATATTATTTAAAAATTCTTTTTTTAATATTGATTATTATTTTGAATTTAAGTATATTTATATTGTCGTTATGAAGATTAGACTAATCATCACTTGATTACAAAAGGTATTAAATTCAGCTGAATATAATTTGAGAGGAGTAGCCGCCATGATAAAATCAAGCAAAAATGTACCATCTATCGCCGCTATTGCCGATGATTACGGCATACACAGCATAAACATTTTCGGCGACAGCATATCACACGGCGCCGGCGCACCGATTATTTATGAGGAAAGCTATGCCGCTATAGTAAGAAATTCAATAAATCATCTTTACAGCGGAGTAAACTATGGATATGCCTCTATGATGTCAACGCTTTGGCCGGGCGGCAAGCTGCGCTGCTCGGAAATACACGAAATACAGCTCAGTCAGGAAGCCGGCGGCTATTCGCTTGGCCATGACGATAAGCACTGGTCCCGCGACGTTCATGGCAAGCATATCGGCGGCTGCGCAATGTATTCGGATGTTGTCGGTGCAAACCTTATGGTCCGCCTTGCAAAAGAATTTAATTACATGTGTATATACTATCTGTCCGGCAGTGACAAAGGCACTTTTGACATATACGACGACAATGGTATTATGTTAAGCGTCGATGCTTACGGAAATACTCCCTCTGAAAAGCGCACGGCCTTTATTGACATAAGCGGACGCGGCGTTGCTTCTCCGTTTTTTATTAAAAACACCACTGCAGACGCCGACAAAAATATCTACATAACCGGCATCGCTTATTATAATGACCCCGAGAGCTTTACGCTCAACAATTATTCCCTCGGCGGCCGCTGCTTCCATTATCAGGAGCCGCACGTATTAAAAGAAGCTTGCCAGACAAGCACGCTTATATTCGGGCTTGGATATAACGATGCCACATTTGCCCCTAATCAGACGGAACTGTTTGCGCAAAAGGCCGATATTGTCATAAACGAAGTCAATAAAAATCACACATCGCTGTATGTTTTAGATTATGTCTGGAATTATCCTGAAGATAACTTTTTTAAAAAAGAGCTTCGCAGGATTGTATCGCAGACAAACGGCAGGCTTATTGACATGACGGCAGATATGAACGGCAGAAAAGATTTGTTTGTAGATGATGCCCATCCTACGGTCGACGGCCACCGCATGATAGCCGAAAAGTTGCTTAAAGCGATGAACATTCCTGTGTTTATGTAAACTCAAATTGGATTTGTATTAATTTAATCACAACTGCAACGTGTCGCATTTCCTATACATGCAAAGTCTTTTGATACCGGAGGCACGCGTCACGCCGCGCTGGTACAGTCTGCCAGCTGCGCAGTAACCGCTGCTTGCCGCCCATAAACGGGCCGAGTTCACTCGTCGTCTGCGCTTAATTCATCTTACTTCAATTGCTTCGCAGCGCATCCCGCTATGCGGTCGGCAATTTTGCCCACCGCATTCACACAGTGCCTGCGGCATCATACTCACGGTTTCGATATTTGTATTTTCGTTTCATCATTTTTCATATTCATTTCATGTGTGACAGACTATTTATGTCGTTCAAATGTATTAGAATGGTTGCCTTATTGCCACATAGGCCGCCCAAAACCACCGAGCCACTGGTTTTACAATAAAAAAACAGCTAAAGCCAAGCGGTCCTTATACTGTCTAAAACATAAATGCTCTCCTATTTTTCATGTGCAAAAGGCGGCATTTTCACAAACTCCTTTTCAGTGGTTTAAAATATGCATTATAAATGAATTTTCTTCTGCAAGTCCATTGTCAATAATCATTGGCTGCCCTCGGTTACTCCGGGGGCTTTTTCATTGAGCTGTAAATTAGGACTTGCGGTATGAGCAGACCATAGAATAGCCAAATATTGGCTTAGCTATAAGTGTCCCAAAACAAAGTAAAGCATCATTCGATCTGCTGCTCGCAAAGGTATTCTGCCAGGCATCGGCAGTCTGTACAATTAACTGCCGGCTTTGTCTGTATGCTTTTGCTTTTCAAAGAGCAGCTTTCCTTTTAAAATCATTTCGCTAAAGCTTTTTCTTCACAATACAGTCTGAGAACCTTTTTCATAAGCGTCAATGCAAAAACGGCATAGTTTTTACTATGCCGTTTTTGCAATATATTTATAGCACTATTATAATCGCCATAATTTTGCTGTCATTTCTCCTGTATATCGCAGCCAGCGGGCGGCATGACTACAAACCAATAAAATATAAATGCAGATAATATTTCTCTATCATGCCGGTGCAAGAACAGGCAGCCGCATTGCCGGCTTCATTGTACTCAGATAGCAGAATTTGTACACTGCCGCCAGCAAATGGCGTTATACGTTTAACATTATCATCTTTTAATGAATTTTATCAACAGACTGCCTTTACCAATATTTAATTATTTAAATTGCATATCTGCCAACACAGTGCTGATGGAGTTTTTTACTTACTATTCAGAAGATAATCTACTACCTTTTGCGCCATGTTGTCGGACGTACATGTTTCGTTAAACCGTACCGGCTTAGATTTAAGCTCAGCCAGCGATTGAGGAATTTTTACTCCCGAAACATTATTAAGCTCATACAGTCTGTCAAACTCGTCGCCATCAGCTGCTTTGCCCAGCGCCTTAAGTACGCTTGTTGGAAATTTATACGGGCTCGCAGTAGATGCTATAACCGTCGCCGTGTCGTCGCCCGTCTCAGCCGCATATTTTTCATATACTCCTATTGCAACGGCAGTATGTGTGTCACACAAGTAATTATATTTTTCAAAGCATTCTTTTATCACGCCGAATGTACCATCATCGTCCATATATCCAGCGTAGAAAAGTGACTGCATTCTTTTAAGGCATTTATCGCTTACAGTATATATACCGTCTTTCTGCAATGCAGACATATAGCTCTTTATAATACCGTCGTCGTTGTCCTCAAGCTCATAAAGCAGACGCTCAAGATTGCTTGAAATAAGTATATCCATAGACGGAGACGCAGTAACATAAAAATCGCGCCGTTTGTCATATGTTCCGCTGTTTATAAAGTCGGTAAGCACCTTATTTTTATTTGAGGCGCAGATAAGCTTAGCTATTGGCACGCCCATGCGCATAGCATAATAAGCTGCAAGAATATTGCCGAAATTTCCCGTTGGGACAACAACATTAAATTTGTCGCCCTTTGAAATTTTCCCAGACACCAGCAAATCGCAGTAAGCAGAAACATAATAGACTATCTGCGGCACAAGCCGGCCCCAGTTTATCGAGTTTGCCGATGAAAGCTGAATATTGTCCGCCGCCAGAGTATCCTTTATCTTTTCATCCGTAAAGATTTTTTTAACGCCCGTCTGCGCATCGTCAAAATTGCCGCTTATTGCAAACACCTTAACATTGTTGCCCTCCTGCGTAATCATCTGCATCTTCTGCAGCATGCTCACACCCTCGCCAGGATAAAATACCACAACTTTAGTGCCGTCAACGTCTTTAAAGCCTTCAAGCGCCGCTTTGCCGGTATCGCCGGAGGTTGCCACCAATATCGCAGTAGTCTTGCCGGGCGACACCTTCTGCGCAGATTTTGTAAGCAGATGCGGCAGCAGCTGCAGCGCCATATCCTTAAAGGCGCATGTCGGGCCGTGCCACAGCTCTAAAATATTTACATTATCATGCAGCGTATGCATATTGGCCGGATTTTCAGTGTCAAATTTATTTGCGCCGTATGCCGCGCTTACGCAGTTCTCTATCTCACTTTCAGTAAAATCACTCAGAAAGCGGCATAAAATATCAACAGCACGGCCGTTATAATCATAAGATGCCAGTCTTTCAAAATCATCATCTGTAAGGGTTGGCAAAAACGCTGGAACGAAAAGTCCGCCTTCATCAGATATTCCCTGCGCTATAGCCTGCGCCGCCGTCACTTCCTTAAGCGAGTCTCGAGTGCTTTTATACAACATGTTCAAGCTTCATTTCTCCTAAATATTTTTTATTTTTAATGCCGCCGAAATTTTATTCGCCATCTTGCTGCGAGCATTCTCTATAAATTTAACATCAACCCACCGCTAACATTGTAATGCAATATCACCGTTTTGTCAAAGATTTCGGTCCAATTTTACGAAAAAGTTAAAGGCGTTTTCAAAAAATATTTTGTCTAAAATATCCTTAGCAATGCCATGCCCGCCCAAATAGTTGTAAAGCTTTGGCATAAACTGTACGCCATTCCATTTTTTATCCATATAAGCGCCGTCAAAATCAGCGCCAAAGGCAACAACGTTTTCTCCTCCCAATTCTAAAAAGTGATATATATGCCTCAAAATATCATCAAAGCCGGCAAAAATATGCCCGCTTACAAACGGAGGATATAGGTTTATTCCTACTATTCCACCCTTTTCGATTATAGCTTTGAACTGCTCATCCGTCAAATTGCGCTTGTTGTCAAGCATGGCTCTGGAATTTGAATGCGTAGCGGCAACAGGTCCATCGACAAGTTCAAGCACTTGCCATGATCCTTCGTCGTTTAAATGTGATATGTCGGGCACTATACCAAGTTCATTCATTCGTTTTACCGCTTCAATTCCGAAAGGTTTAAGCCTTCCATCACATCTGCGTCCATAACCCAAATCGTTTTCTCCGTTCCATGTAATGCTGATAAACTTTACTCCAATTTTCTTGCAAAAGTCCAACATTTCTATATTTCCGCCGAGAGCAGCGCCGTTTTCTATTGAATATATTGCTGCAATTTTACCATCTGCAATAGCTTTTGTTACATCTTTGGAATCTTTGCACAGCGAGATACTATCTTTATTCAAGCTAAGCTGATGCTCAAAATACCTATGCATATCCAAAAGCAGACTCTGGCTTTTTTCTCTGTTAAGGCCGTCAGGAATAAAAAAGGCAAACACCTGACAAAATGCGTCAAATGCTTTGCCCCGCTTTAAATCGATATGCAGATTGTTTTCGCAAAGATTTATACTATTACTAAAAATTTCGCTGGCAGTATCACAATGAAGGTCAAAAAGCCTCATCATATCCCCTCAAATCAAACGCATTTTCAATGTGGTTTACACTATATTCACGTCCAATTTGATTAACTTCTACTACGTCAAACCGCGGCTGCGCCTTTTTCTCAGACTGCGAAAGGTACATAAGCGCCGTTTTTATTATCTTTTTCTGCTTTCTTAAATCAACAGCCTCACGCGCCAGTCCGGCAAAGTTTTGAGAGCGCGCCTTTACCTCCACAAATACAATATATTCACCCTTCTCAGCAATTATATCTATTTCTCCGTATCTGCTGTGGTAATTCCTGCCGGAAATATTATAGCCGCGCTCTTCAAGATATTTGGCCGCAATCTTCTCGCCCATATTTCCATCCATAATAACATCTTTCCTTTTGCCGCATTTCTCTCTGTCAGAAAATAATTTTACTATATTTATAAGCAGTTGCTGTATATATATCATTTGTACAGCCTTCGGCAAATTTTGAAAAATCGCTGATATTCCCACTACGCAAAATTGCTTTGTCTTTTTTATTTACCTATTTTCAATAAATATGGGCATATATCAAGTTAAATTGCCGTATGTCGAACAGAATATAGCCTTTAGAGCTTTTTGCGCGCGGACTGTATTAAAATTTGGGCCATAAGGCAGTACGGCAAAAATTTATGCCTTGCCCGCAAAAAACTTTTTCGCCGAAAACTGCTTCTCATCTAAAATACCGGCGGCAGGGATAATCTTTTGCTTTTGAGGCAGCCGGTGTGCTTATGCATACCAATGGTGCAAAAGTGAGGCGCTGCGGCGGCAGATTTTCGGCATGTCGGGTCCATCTCCCGCCAGCTTAAATTGCCGGCATATGTAAAAATTGGCCATTGCATCAGCTCACATCAGCAAATTTTATCCAAGTATTTTCTTTAAAAACGAAGGTCGGTGCAGCGGACATGGTCCATATTTTTTAATAAGCTCAATATGCTCCTTTGTGCCATAGCCCTTAGACTTGGCAAAATTATATTCTGGATATTCCTCCGCCTGCTTTTTCATATATCTGTCACGGCTGACCTTTGCCAGCACAGACGCAGCAGCTACAGACATCGAGAGTGCATCGCCCTTTACAAGGCTTACCGCTCTGCCATCTAAATTGCTCGGCACCTTATTCCCATCGATTATGGCATAGTCTGCCGGCCGCGGAAGCATATCCACGGCACGCGTCATAGCAAGCATGGTTGCGCCTAATATGTTAAGGCGCTCTATCTCCTCAACACTGGCAGACGCTACTGCAAAGCATACCGCCCGCTCTCTTATTATGTCGAACAGCTGCTCCCGCTTTTTCTCAGATAGCTTTTTGGAATCATCAAGTCCCTCTATATCATCATCTAAATTTAATACTGCGGCGGCGGCAAAGACCGGGCCGGCGAGAGGTCCTCTCCCAGCCTCGTCCACTCCGCATATTACATTATATCCCTTTGATATAAGAGATTTCTCCAT
Source organism: Candidatus Timburyella stercoris (assembly GCA_904384255.1). Classification (GTDB taxonomy): domain Bacteria; phylum Bacillota; class Clostridia; order Oscillospirales; family Acutalibacteraceae; genus Timburyella; species Timburyella stercoris. The sequence continues at coordinate 6,379 of CAJFJP010000031.1, read as the reverse complement.
ATCATATGTAGGCATTTTTATAATCCTTCTTTTTAATATTTTAAGTTAGCTTAAGCTGCTGGGCGTATAACACTATATTGGTTTCAGCAGCTTTTCCGAGCGGACTGTGTTAAAATTTTTGCCATAAAGAAATATGGCTGAAAACTTATGTATTGTACCCACGAAAGTCTTCTCGCCGAAAACTGCTTCGCACCTAAAATGCCGGCGGCAGAGATGAATTTTGCTTTCGAGACGACCGGTGTGCTGACGCATGCCAAAGGTGAAAAAGTAAAAAGACGCCGCAGCGGCGCATTTTCAGCATATTGCATTCAGCTCCTGCCAGCTTAAGCTTGGCATATAAAGCAACAGATTTTATAGATATTTGCTGCATTTGTGCCGCTTAAACCACCTGCTTAATCCATACTGTCCGTCATAATTGTGCCTATTTAAGTAAATCAAAGCATAAAATATGTTTTTACACTTTTATGTCTGATACACAGTCGGTAGCTTTTTGGGGAAGCTCCAGCGTTATGCGACCGAGTCTGCCCGCCCTGAACTCGTCGAGAAACATTACCGATGCGCGCTCTATGTCAGGTTCTCCACCCTTTATAAGCATACCGCGCCGTACGGCTATTTTCTCTAGCATATGCAGTACATCTTTATCAGGCTCGACTTTAAACCTAACGCATATATTTTCTTCATAAGTAGGCATAAGCGTTCCAATAAGTCTTAATGCAAGATGCTCAATATCTATAATAGTATCTTTTACTGCGCCGGTGAAAGCAAGCATTTCTCCTACAGTTGCGTCGTCAAATTTTGGCCACAGCACACCTGGAGTATCCATAACCTCCACTCCGCCGCCGAGTGAAAACCACTGATTTCCCCTTGTAACTCCTGGCCTGTCCTCAACTTTTGCACTGCGACCGGCAAGCTTGTTTATAAACGACGATTTTCCCACATTCGGTATTCCGACTATCATAACCCTTAACATTTTGCCGCGCATGCCCTTTTGCCGATATCTTTCAAGTTTATCTTTAAGCAGCATTTTAATTTCAGGTATAAACTGCTTTACTCCAATGCCTTTCTTGCTGTCCGCCGTCATAACACGGCAGCCGTCCTTAGAATAGCATTTTATCCATTCCTTGGTGGCATTTTCATCCGCTAAATCCGCTTTGTTTAAAATTATAAGTCGAGGTTTGCCGCCTATTATAGAATTAAGATCCGGGTTGCGACTGCTGAACGGAATTCTCGCATCTACAATTTCGCATACTGCATCCACAAGACTTAAATTTTCTTTTATACGCCGGCGTGTACGCGCCATGTGGCCGGGAAACCATTGTATTCTGCTTTCCTCCATATCTATCTCCTTTAAGTGTATGCAAAAATTTCAGCAGCACAGCCATAAAGCTTTGGCCCGGAACTATAGATAATAATCATATCGGCTGCATTTTCATCTCAAGCTTTAAAGCACGCACATATCGCTAAATGGGAAAAACCTTACAATGGCCTTGCCCAGTACATATTTTTCATTTATCTGGCCCATCTCGCCTATTGAAGAAAACCTGCTGTCCTTTGATACGTTCCTATTATCGCCCATTACAAATATATATCCTGGCTTTATAGTTATAGGAAATTCAACATCACCTGTTCTCCTTTGATGCTGCTCGGCTATATAAGGCTCGTCAAGCTTAACGCCGTCTACTATAACATTACCGTCGTCGTCTATATCTACAGTCTGACCGCCGACTGCTATAACGCGCTTTATTATAGGTGTATTTCCGTTCTGATCTCTCGCCGCTTCATCATTGTTATAATTACGGGAAATTACTACAATATCTCCCGGTTTCGGGTCATTTATAATGCTTATAATCACCCTGTCTCCGTCCATCAGTGTATTCATCATAGACTGTCCATCTACGCCTACTACTCTAAAGAAAAACATAAAAATTATTACTATTGCTATCAATGGGACAATAATTATCCCTATCCAGTCATATAAACTATTTACCGTCTCTTTTTTCATATAACTCTACCCTTTTCTAATAAATCGAGCCTGCTTCGCTTATTGGAAACAGCCTGACCATTGCCTTACCAAGTATATATTTGCTGTCTATCAGCCCGACCTCTGATGAACGGCTGTCAAGCGACACAAGCCGGTTGTCTCCCATAACGAAGACTTCACCTTTTCCAACATATAATGGATATTCAGTACCCCTATTAACAGTTGTAGGATCTTTTATATACGGCTCATCAATAGCTTTACCGTCGACATATACTATTCCTGCCTCAGTATCTATGTCTACCGTCTGCCCTTCAACTGCTATTATGCGTTTAATTATAACCGATTTTGACGATGTCTCCTGATATAGTACGTCATTTTCATAATTGCGGCTTATTATAACTATATCTCCGACCTTTGGCTTATAATTGAACTGGCTCATAATCAGTACATCTCCGTCCTGAAGAGTATCCATCATAGACGGACCATCTACCACAACTACACGCACAAAAAATGTCAGAATTATGCTAACGACAATAATAGATAAAACTAATGTGCCTATCCAATCATAAAGTACAGCTGAGTGCTGCTTTTTTTTTATTCTTGGCTGATATATCATTCTATATCTCCTCAAGATTTATAAATATTTTTCTCTATCACTTACAAATAATTATTATATCATCGACTTAAGGTGTAGAAAACATCAATTTTCAATTTAATAATTTTTTTACAAATTAAACTGCAATATTAAAATATACTATTTTCAAAATATTTCTATCAAGCCTAAATGCCCAGTAGCAAACAGCCCTTTAAAGCCATACAAAAATGCACTAAGTAAACCGCCGACATAGCTGATACTTTTCAGAAAAGTCCTGAACGGCTCTAGTATGTGCAGTGCCTAAAGGTTAAAGAGGCTGGTGTTTACCACATGACACTCTTTCTCTTCCTCTCTCAATTCAAACAGCTTCTGTCCCTTAGGACTTTATGAAAGAAATGGGCACTACATAGTTCCGATGCTTTGCATCTTTGCTCCCAATTGCTATCTCCTTTTCGCTTTTCTTTGTCTGCTTTCTTTTTTCGTCAGTCTCATGTTTTTCCTATAAAACGCCAAAGCTCTGCACAGTCCAACATAGCTCTCTATACAATAAAGACGCAGTTAAAGCGGCCTGCATTGTTCTATAAACTTAATAATAAAATTTGAACGACTTTTACGATAACACTTAATGTATTACTGTCAAAAACTCATTATCCATCTGCACCTTTGTCACTGTCAGACACTAGTCGAACAAAGGCAGCAAAAAGCAAAAAAGGGCGGTTTTCCCGCCCTTAAAATCTTATTTAAAGCTTTTCCTTTACCTTGGCAGCCTTGCCCAGTCTGTCGCGCAGATAATAAAGCTTTGAACGGCGTACACGGCCCTTGCGAATTGTTATAACATCTGCAACATTTGGAGAATGTATTGGGAATACTCTCTCAACACCAACGCCATATGAAACCCTGCGAACTGTGAATGTCTCAGATATTCCGCTTCCATTTTTCGCTATTACAGTGCCTTCAAAAGCCTGTATCCTTTCGCGCTCGCCTTCGCGTATTTTTACATTTACTCTTACAGTGCTGCCTATCTCAACAACCGGTACTTCCCTTTTCATATAGCTGTCAGATAGATTTTTTACCATATCCATAATATGTCCTCCTATTTTTATCCGGCATTCGTACCGATTATACTACTTCGGCATAGGACTGCCTGCTTTAATGCTTTTACATTAACCCCCGCTGAGAAAGTGAACAGCGGCAAAAGTCTAATAGATTTTACCATATACTCACAAAAATTTCAAGTATTATTTATCGCATTGCTTCTGATTTTTGCAAATGCAGCTTTTACCGCCGTAATATTAGACTACTTAGGGCAAAACACAGCATCTACAGTATTCAGCCGACGGTGTTTGCCATTTATGCTTTGTATTATAACCGCTGTTACTGTCTTCGGAGCAAAAACTGCATTTGCTGTAAAAGCAAATATGTCCCTCACCTTCACCACCAGCAAATCGCAGAAAATATAACATGCATATGCATCATCAACGTCAAAAATTTTATTGCGCGGCAGCAGTCTTTTATATACATTTGTCGTTGGAGAATATCGATAAAAATATTGGGTGATTAAAAAATCTGCTCGTGTGATATAGGCATTGTTTGCCCGACAGAAAGTCGTTGCTTTTAATGCAACTATTCTGTAGCTAACACACTATTTCTTGTTCTCATTTTTCTTGCTGAGCCAGGCGTAAAATTTACTTTTATACAAGTTCTGATAAATGGGAAATAAAAATGGCAAAGCCCTATTTAAGGCATACCCTATCATAAACGCCTTACTTGTATATACATACCTTTTCGACTTTTCTATTCCTTTTATAACAGACTGCGCCACTTTGTCAATGCTTTGAAGGGGCCGAGGCAGCGGCATATCATCAGAGTTTCTAATATAAAATTTAGTGTCATCTACACCTACGGGATATACCGTCATAAAGTGGAGCCGGTCAGGTTGTTCATATTTATAGGCATGCGCAAAACCATCTAATGCAAATTTACTGCCGCAATACAGCGAATAGCCGGCAAGCGTCATTTTTCCAAGCGCTGAGGCTATTACCGTAAAGCTTATATTACCGTCGGTTTTTTCAAGCAAAAGCTGCAGCATATAAAGCGGCGCCACTACGTTAACGTCATATATATATTCTATATGATTATAGTCCTTGCCCTCAAATTTTTCAAAATATCCAAACCCGGCGCAGGCAATTATGCAGTCTATGCCGCCGAGTGCTTTTATTGACTCGTCTAGGGCTTTATCAATATTTTCTTTTACGCTTAAATCATACGAAAAAAAGCTGACTTTATCAGTGCCGGGCATATTCGACATATTTTCAAAGCTTCTCGCCACCGCAGCAATTTTGCAATCTCGCCCGCTTACAAGTTTTTGCATTATCTTTCTGCCTATGCCGGACGACGCTCCTGTAATAAGTATCCTTTTACCATTTAAGTCCATAATTATGCCTCCAATGCTTAATAATCAAATATGTTATCCGCTGCGCACAGCCATGTCAGGCTATTGAGAATTTTGCCAAATCAGTGTGCACAACCAGTCAAAACAAAATTTGTAAAATGTTACACAAAAAAATTTATAATCTGCTCAAAAATAGCTCTGCTTTGCTTTTCATCACCCCAGCTAAGCGGGTCTCCGGCATAGTTAAGCGCCAAAAACGGCTCTTCGCATTTGATTTTATCCGGCAAATACTGCCACAAGAAATACATTTTGCCGGCAAAGTCGTTTATGTCCGCGCAGCCAATATAATAGTTTTTCAGCCGCTTCATAAGTATGCGTCCAAATTTATTATAATCAAAAGCCGGATATTCAATATGAGCATTAATATAAGAAATGGAACTCTTTATGTCCGCCGCAGTTTCTAAGTAAAGAAGCATGGAGTCTTCTGGACTTTTCAAAAACAAATTATCAAGTGTATGTTCATATTCTGCTTTACTCACAATACCTTCATTAAGCAGTAAAACAAGCACTAAAAGCTCCTCCATAATCTACTACTCCAATTTTGAGATTATTATCGTATTTTTGTAATAGCTAAGCGCCATATTCCGGCAAATCCTGATAGCGCATAAATATATCAATTCTTGACAGGGAAAGAAAGATATGAAATAATTATAATAATATTGTTGTACAAAATAAAGTGTTTAAACATATGGAGGAAAAGTAAAATGATTATATCGCTTGAAAACGGCATATCCTCTGCAAAGATTGATACTCTCGGCGCGCAGCTTATGTCATTTGCCGACTCAATGGGACTTGAATATATCTGGCAGGGTGATAAGGAATATTGGGGTTCGCGTGCACCGATACTTTTTCCTATAGTGGGTGCTTTGCGCAATAAGACAACATATGTGGATGGCAAAGCGTATGAAATGGAGCGCCATGGCATAGCCCGCCGTATGGACTTTGACGTTTCTGAAAAGCGGAGTGACCGTGCTGTGTTTACTTTGCGCGCAAATGACGAAAGCCGCAGCCATTATCCTTTTGATTTTGAACTTATAGTTGAGTTTGAACTCCGCTCGAATACCCTTATACAGTCCTTTAAGGTGAAAAACTGTGGCAGCTCTGATATGCCTTATTGCTTGGGCGGACATCCTGCCATAAATGTGCCTCTGGTAAGCGGCGAAAAGTTTGAGGACTATATAATAAAATTCTCAAAGCCTGAAAGCTGTGAATGTCCGTCAATAGATATGGAAAACGGGCTCGTAATCACAAAAAAGCCTCATATGAAGTTTAATAATGAGAATACAATTAAACTTGAGCATTCGCTTTTCTACAACGACGCAATAGTAATTCAAAACGTTAAGTCGTCGTC
>CAJFJP010000030.1 GCA_904384255.1 Candidatus Timburyella stercoris | reverse complement strand
ATCCAGAATAGCTTTTATTTGCTTCGTATATTCCATAGTCTAAGTCGTGCTCGTGGTCTGGTATGTTTACAGTTAACGGCGGTATTTCATGCACGTGGTCTGGTATGTTATGCACATGCGGTTCTATGTCGTGAGAATGGGGTGGTATAGTTGATGTATGCACATGTGGATGTGTATGCTTAGCAATAAATATTATTTGTTGTCTTTCTTCAGTATGACGCCAATCTAATTTGACAGGATAACATATATAATTTTCTGGATCGTGGTTTCCATTGCCATCATCATGTACAGGCGGTTCATATCCTCTAAATTCAATATCGTCACTAAATATTCTCGGCTCCCATTTAGTCGTAGTAAACCAAGTAGTATCGGTTGGATCGACATAAGTATAATTTGTATATTCCTCTTCACTTGTAACAGTAGTGCTGCCGCCTGCTGCTGTGGTCGGCGTACCGCCTGAACTCGACGTAGTACCGCCGCCGGCTGGAGTAGATGTAGACTGAGTAGAGACTACAGTTCCTCCGCCTCCAGCCGCACCTTTCTCATAAGCACGGAAATTCTCGCCCTGAAAATATAAATCGCATTTATTCACATATACCAAGTCATCAGGCAAAATAAAATTAACCGTTATAGGATGCGACGGGTCACAGTTTTCACCAAATGTATACGGAAAAATATTAGTCGCGCCCTGCGAAATAGTTCCAGTCTGACGCTGCCCCTTCTGCAGATTATATATATCCTTTGCAAAGTCGTCACGCTTAAAGCCTATTACAAGCTCTACACTGCCAGGGTTGCCCGTCATATCGTTTTTCTTTATTTCATAAATCCTTCCCGTTATATCCTCGCCAAGTTCTGTGTCTACTACCCGACACTTGTCGCCTATTTTAAATCTGTCATTTTTATTGTGCGTCACAGAGTATATGTCGGCCGCCTGCACTGTGTATTCCTTTGGTGCGCTTTTGTATGTTTCAAGCGTCTTTTTTGCCAGCATCATGAGATATTCCTTCTGCTCAATGCTCCTGTCGAACACTATCGACTCTACAACTCCATGCTCTGATATGCTATCGTCGTCCTTTATATAATACTGATAGTTTGTCGTTACAGGGTCTGACTCTAAATCTCTGGCGTTTACAAGATTTACCTGATTAATGCCTTCACCTTTGCCAAGCGCATATATTTTATTTGCCAAATCGCGGTAGTCCTCATCCCATGACATTTTTATCAGGTTTTTGCCGGAGCGTATCTCTGACTTTATGTTATCGTCCACCTTTAACAGGCTTATTTTAAATGGATATGAGCTTGTATCGTATTGCCACATATATTCCTGATTCCAGTTTTTAGGTATGCTGGCAAGAGCGTCATATATAGTCATGTTTTCAAATGAATAATCTATTTGAACATTAAAGTCACATCTGTCGAGCAGCCAGTCGGTTTGCTTGGGTTCGCCTGTTTCTTCGTCAGGGAAGTTCAGTACATAATTTATTACATCCGCAGTCGTATGCCCAGATATCTCTTTGTTATTTAAATGAAACATAACCTTGTCCTGCAGCATATGTATTGCGTGCATGCAGGTCACTTCTATGTGAGCGTCATCCTTGTCCTTAGACCGTTTCTGCTTGACTATTCGAAACAGCGCGAGCCGCTCGCCGTTATCATATATCTCGATGAAATGACCCTGTTTTATATATTTGGCTTTGGCGTCATTTTTCGGTAGATTAAAGCCGCACAGGCTGTAAGTATTCATCTTCATATGATAATTTACATCATATGCATTCTCCAAATATGCAAGCCGCTCAAGTCCTTTTGTCTTTTGATTAAGCCTCAATATTGATACTGGTGGATTTGTCATATTGTTTCTCCTTTAAATAGAATATCAGAGATATTTTTCAGTATATTGCATAAGCATTTCTACATTTCTGTTACCGGCTGTATCTTCATATACTATCTCAGCCTTGCCGGGCTGAATATTAAAAAATTTGCCGGAATAACCGGAATATATAATAGTGCCGTTAAGTTTAACAGTATAATCGCAGGTATTTATTTCTATCGAATCACCTGGATTTAGTGTTAGTCCGTCAAGAGTAAAAAGCAAATAAACAGATGCATCTAAGTCCGACCTGCCTATTCCCACAAATGAAGACGCCGACATGCGATATGCTATAACAAAAATATCTGTTTTGCTTTTGCCTGCAGCAGATATTTCTGCATCAAGCAAAAATCCCGCCATTGCTTCTGTTAAACTGCTGCCGCTTGCCTCTAAATCGATAACGGCAGATACATTTGCAATAACTGCCGACCTGCCGTCACCAACTGAATTTATACTAATCTCATGCAAAGCCGGTCTGAATGTATTAAACGGCGCTGAGTTAAAGGCAGTTCTGCCAAAGGCTGATGTATTAGCCATATAATCACCCCAATGATACGGTCAGCGAGCCTACGGGAACTCTCAACTGGTCGTCTGTATCCACCACTTTTGGGCTTTTCAGTGCGCCATGATACAGCATGTTACCTCCGGTTAATGCATCGTATATGACGAAATGCGTTACCGTTCCCCAATCTTGTGTAGCAAACGGGAATACAATTTCCGTGCTATTTGATATCTGCGCATAGTCGTTTTCTTGCTGTATTGCAGAAAAATTTATTTCCTGACGTGCATATTCAGCGTCGGCCACTTCCGTGCCTGGAATTGTATCGGTAGAGGCTGATGTACATATTGCCAGATAACATTTAGCCGGCGCGTTGAAAGGAACTCCTTTCAGCATGCCAAGCCATTTTTCTTCAAGATAGTTAGATATATTATTCATTGTCGCTTCCTCCTATTAATAGATTTAACCCTGTAATTGAATTATTTCCTTTATTTGTTAAGATAACTCTGCAGCAGGTTTCCTGTGTACCGTTATATATAAAAGTCTGCTTTGACTTATTATCTGTTATACTAAATAATTGTTCTACAGTATCAGCCAATGCAAACGGTTCACATTCAAAAACGAGCGGTATTTTGCCGCTCGTTGCGAATTGCTCTAACTTTAAAGAACCATAAAGCTGAGCAATGTAATATTTGTCCGGCTCATCATCGAAAACAAGCCGTCCCTTTTGCGAAAGCCACTGCGCTATTTTGCGTATCTTTTTTCTAAGCTCATTTGGCGTCGGCTCCAAAACGGCAATTTCGATTTCTATTGAGCGAACGTCATATGTATTACCGCCAAAATCATACTTGCCGTGGCGTCCTGGTATTTCAATATTGCGCGATCTCTTCGCGGGCAGAACACTTCGATTTACCGATTTCATAATGATACCGAACTCACTGCTATGCTTTGTGCCAAATTTAAATCCGTACAATCCTATTCACCTACCGCTTCTATAGTAGCCTGCATACTGCTCATAAACATTTCAAGGTCTATATCGCTGCTTAGTTCTATCGTGTCAATATTTATAGTAGTGCTGCGCTCGACCTTAGAATTATCAGTTGTATAAGAAAGAGTACTGCCACCAGGCAACTGCATATATGAATATGCCTTTTCCATTGTTTGGTCTATATAAGGGTTTGGGGCTAACATCGCACTGATAAACTCCGATAGCTTCCTTTCCGGTATTATCCACTCCGGTTCATCTCCTACAATTGCCAAATGCGGCCTTGTCACATATCCGCCGTTTCCATATTCCGGAATGTTAAGCCTTTCACGCAGCTCTTTCCATACATCCTTGCCCAAACGAGTATATAAAGCCCATGTTTCATAATCGAGCATTGCGTCTGTACTGCCGGTCATGCCCATGACGCCTTGACCATAAGTTGCGTAAGCTTCCTGTGAAACGTCTACAGGGACATCTTCCATTCCTTCTCTCATACCGCTTATAAAGCTTTCTGCCACGCTTTTGCCTTGTTCTTTCATTTTTTGTGCATGCTCTGAGGCCAGCTGCTCTATTTCAGCAAAGCTTTTTTCATATAATAGCTTTTCCTGTGCCTCGGCAACTTTCTGCGCGCTTATCATTTCGTTGTATGTAGATTCCGCTTGCTCTTTTAATGCGTTATAATGCTCCTCTGCCGCAGCCAAATCGCTTTCATATTTTGCTTTCAGCTGTTCGGATTGAGCGGTCAATGAATCCTGACGTATAATATTTTCGCGTTCGTATTTTTCCGCAAGGTTGGCTAATTCCTCTTCTGCTGCTGCCTGAATATCATTTATTTGTTCCTGAAGCAGTTCTCGTCGATTTTGACGTTCTAATTCTTCAGCTTCTTCCTTTTGTGTAAGCTTTTCTTCATCGAGCCGCTCTTGTATCTCGTTTAATGCTTCATTATTTTCAAGTAGCATTGCTTGACGTTCGTCGTTATACTGCTTTTCAAGCTCTGCCAATTCCTCTTCAGCAAGAATACGCGCTGTATTTGACGGCGGCTTTTCGATTATTTCAAGTAGTTCTTTTCGCTTAGCAGCATATTCCTCATCAAATTCAAGAAGCTTGCGTTCCTGTTCGGCCTGTGTAGATGAGTATTCATCCTCTATGTCTTTAATCTTTTTTTCGTTTTGCCGCTGACGCCGCGCTTCTTCAGCCGCAGCATCAGCAGCGTCTAAGGCGTCTAACGCCGCCTGATACTCCGATACGCGTAAATTATTTACCCGTATTATCTGCTCGGCTTCATCGTAATATCTTAGCTGGTTTTGTAGTATTATTTTGGCGTTTTTGTCTGTTTCAAGCTCTATTTCAAATTCCGCATTGCTGCGCTTTTTCTCAAGCTGGCTTTCGTCGAGTGAAGTAATATCAAAGCTAAGCTGCTGTGCTGCTGCAAACTGTGCGCTTAACGATTCTGATTGTAAATCATATTGCTCCTGAATAGCATCCTTACGCGCTTGAAGCTCGTTTTCTATAAGCTCTAACTGGCTGTTATATATTTCTTCCTGTGTTTGTTTGTAGGTTTCGGCATAGTAGTCAAGGTAAGTTTCAAGATCAGTCTGAAACTCACTTATGAGATAATTGGGGTCTTGAGCGCGTGCCTCTTTATACATTTTCTGAAGACTTTCGTCATCGGATAGTACAGAATTTATTCCATTTACTTCTTCAAAAAGAATATCATAATATTGGTCTAAATCCTTGGCCGCCATAAGCCTTTCTGCCGCGCTTTCCTTCATATAATTTGCCACTGTTTTTTCGGTATCAGATAACTTATAGTAGTTATTAATTCTTGAATTTAAGTCGGAATTTACGGCATCCGATATTTTAGAAAACTGCTCATAATAGTCACGTTCTACTTCTGTTAGCTCTTTCTGAACCTCTCTATAAAAATCAGTTTGAGGCTTTTCAACTTTTTCGTCATCATCTGATACGCTGGGATAATAAATAGAAGGAGGCAACCAGTAGCCTGTCCCATCAGGTTTAATAATTCCGCTTTCTTCAGGAGTCCCATCCACCTTTCCCTCAATTCGGTCCTTTGAAAATTGTTCAAGTTCTTTCATATATTCAAAGCGGTATTTATACTTATTTAAATCTCCAAGCGAACTATCGGAAATTGCTAAAGAGGCAGTTCTATCGTTTGCTTGAGTATTTTCCTCTAATAATTCTAATCTTTCACGCAGCGCTTCATTGCCTGCCAGTATTGCATCGCCTTCTTCAGTATAGCCTAACACCAAATCAGGATATTGAGATATTATATTATCTCTGGCCGAAGCAAGGGCATCTGCACTTGCTGTCGCGCTGTTAATTGTTTCAATATTTCTACGGTATTCGTCTATTTCCTGGTTAAGCGACTGTGAATTTTCCAACGCCGTATTAATAAGCTCTTCCTGCTTTCGCTTGGCCTCAGAGATGGCTGATACAATACCGGATATTACTGTAGCTGCTATACCAATACCGCCAGTAATTGCCGCGCCAAGAACCATACCGGTGCTTTTACCGGCACTCATGGCTTGTTTAAGAAGGTCAATCTGGGAAGCGACCTCAGTAATAGTGCCAAGCGCACCGCCAGTAACCGTGTCAAGTGTACGCATAGCCGTAGAAACTGTGCTCAGGCCCAGCTTTGCATCGGACGTTTGCTGCTTTATGGCTTTGCTTTCTTCCGCTGCCTGAGACTTTGCAATATACTGGTCATAGGCAATATTTACATCCTGTAGCTTGGCTTCAATGGCGCTTAGCTTATCAAGTTCTGCCTGATATTCGTCAAGGCTTGAACCTAAGAAGTTTTCTATATCTGTGTCGCTTGCCGTCCTGCCTACTGCCTGCTCCATTTCTATAAACTGCTTGCGCATAGTATTGAGCTTATTTTCCAGCTCCATTACTTTGTCGCTTTGCCTGTCGTATGAATTGGTCAGTTCATCGATTTTAGTCTTGTACGACCTTATTTTTGAAGAGGTTGTATCAAAGTTTGTACCGCTTTCTTTTACTCTGTCAGATAGCGTTTTTATTCCTGCCGACACTTTCGTCGCAGTTATTTTATTTATATTTGTCTCGAACTGTTTAGCTCTTTTTTCATCTTCCTCAAAAGCTTTAATCAGCTGCGAGTCGTCCGCTGTTATCGTTACATAGATACCACCGGCCTCATATTCCTGCATTTAATCACCTCTGTTAATAAAATCCGCTGTCATCCACTGCCTGTTCTGCTGTTCCAAATACCAGCGGATTAAGAGTGAATAAATCCTCCAGCGTCATTGTGTCAATATCGTTTGGAGGAACGCCCAGCCTAATATAGCCGGCGTAGATTGTCATATAACCTCTGTAGAGCTCATCTGGTGACGGCGCTACAGAGGATTTTAGTTTTTTCCTTCTGGAATAGCATCATAAAGATATCTGTGATATTTATTTCTTAAATCTGCCGTTTCGCCGAATGTCAGATTAGTAAGAAGATATTCGGCGGTAATTCCGCTGAAAAGGGAAGCTATAAAGTCAAACTCTAAATCAATATCCTTGCCGTCGAGCTTTTCTTCCTCTGTAAGAGCCTCCATACGCCTGAGCAGGCTTATGTAACTTTTAAAATCCTTTGCAAGAGGCTCGCGTGCTGTATACTTTCTGCCGGCAATATTAAAGCAAAGTTCGGTAATTTTTTCTTTAGCCATAATTATCCTCCAAAATCAACCGGCCCGCTCCACTGAAGGAACGGGCCTTATAATACAATTATTTAATTATTTAAACTTATGCGCCTACGCTCTTTACAGGTACATAGTTTGGGTCGGAAAACCAGTTTTCCTCAAACTCTGCCATTGCCTCAGCATCACCCGCGTCAACAGGGAAATTTGCATCGTCGCTGTCTACGCGTATTTCTTTAACTCCGTCGAATACTCTGTTTATTCCGGAAAATTCTATATCTGTACCCTGAAGCGTCGGGCTGTCTGCCTTTGTCGTATTCTCAGTATTCGGCATATTTGCTTTTGTCTTAAGTATTTTTATATATCTGTAGCTGCCGTTTGCCTTAGTGCGCCTGTACATAATGGCAGAATAAGGCGGCTGTCCTACACCTGAAAACTTGAATACGCCTGTTTCAGCATCGTAGCTTTCGCCGGTAAGAGCAGCCAGATCCTCATGCGGTATATCGGCTATACTTACCGTTATAGCTGATTTTCCATAACTTGACGCTGACTCATAAGCGCCGTTGTCGCCGTAATACTCTGCCGACTGGGCGTTCTGTGTAACGCTGACTTTATTAAGTCCGGATATCTCCACTGAATCTCCATATACAGCGCCTTCAGCAGTGTCGCTTGTCATTATTGCATAGACAAATCTGTCTATACCTATTGTTGTTGAACCTGAATTTTTTACTATTGACATATTAGTCCTCCTTGTTTCTTATCCAAATATAATAGTTTTGTGTGATGTAAATGTTTTCTGTTTCATCTTCTTTTAGTTGTTCTGGCGTACCGCGCGCCGATACGCGAATATAATCATTTCCGTTTATGGAGACGTCAGGATATCCTAATGCGCTGTTTCCTATGTTTTTAAGAAAGCTGCATATTTTAGAAGCGCACTCAATTGCAGCGTCGTAGGATATGTCTCTGCATACTATTTGAACAGCTGCAGGAATTATATCAGGCGCCCTATAATCTATATTAAGCCCAGGATTATACTGAATAACTGCGACCGCTTGAGGATAGTCTGCTGAGGGCGGGAGCTGTGAATAGAATATATTCTCTATTTCAGTATTTTCACTCAGATACTGCGCTATGTCTTTTGCTATATTCATTTATTAAGTCCCCTTTTTACTGCTGTATTTATATTATCAATTATGCGGTCTCTCAGTTCATTTATAGGCTGTTCAAGATATTTAGCCTGTCTGCCGTTCGGTATCATATTAAACTTTCGTCTGTTTTTCAGAGAAGGATGATTAAAAGCAAGATTCTCATGCTGAATATAAGCATAGGGAAGAGCAGAGCCGATTGTATAGGTCATGCCGTTATCTTTTTCGCCGGTCAACGTACTTTTTGACGTATCACCCTGAATGCTGTTCTGAAGGTCGCCTAAATCAAGAGGCACCAGCCTGACGGCTTCTTTTACAACAGACTCTCCGCCTTCCCTTATTGCTGTGATAACTTCATTTTGAACGCGCTTTAATATTATTGAGAATTGCAGCCTGCTCATATAATTACCTCATAATGCTCAAATTTACCCCATAAATTGTATATCTCGCTGCTGCTTAATATACAGCGCTTTACACCGCCCAATATTATAAAGCCGCCTGCTTTAACGCTTGCTTTTGTATATATTTTTGCATAACTCACCACATTCTTGCCGGTGTTATCTTTAACAACAGACTGATATGGCTCTATACGGCAGTCTATACATATTGGTTCTGAATCCTTTTGCGTGCCGTCAGGGTTATATTGAGCGTTCGGAGGAACGTATTCGATGCAGCTTGTCAGTGTTCCGTCAATGATGCTCATCTTATGGGATAGGCTCCTTTGTATGTTATATATGGCGCTATGAGAGATACGGCAATATCGCTTTTAAGATACTTGAATATGCCACCGCTTAGCTCGCTTGCAGAAGCATAACTCTCTGAGGCACTGCCAGCACTTTTTGAACGCACGCCGGAACGTATGGCCTGCTCACGTTTTATATCCTCTTCTGCTGAAACTATGTACATAGCTTCTTGGCATACCGCTTGTTTAACTCTTTCAGGAACTTCATCGCCGGTTATGTTACGGGGAAATTCTGCTTCCTGATAAGGATTTGTTTTATGGCCTTTGTACTTAATTCCCTCAATAGAGGGTATAAGGTCTATCATTAAGGAAGCGTGGTTTAGGGCATACTGCTTTTTTCCCATATCAATGCCTGTCCATTGCTCGCCGTACATCTGGCTTAGATATTCATCTGCATATGTTGTATCTGCGTAGCTGTTCATACTTAACTCCTATTTGCGCGTTTTTTTAACTGCCGCTTTTCTATTGGATGTATCATCCTTTTTATGCTCTGTATTAGTATAACTGCTCTCTTTTACTGCTTTGCCGAGCTTCTTATTCCAAACCAGTTTCATCATCTGTACCCTCACCGCTATCGTCTGAATCTGTACTTGCAGTTTCTAAGTTAGTAATAGCAAAATGCATAAACGAAGGACCGTGGTCAAGTCCAATTTCGCCAAATATCTGATATTCCTCAGCAGCGCCTTTTTTGGAGAGGGCCTCTCTAAAGAAATTGCCCTTGCTGGGAGTTTCCTGTTCAACCGGAGCAATAACTGACAAATCTGCACCGAGTATAGCGCTGTCAGGCATAAACCTGTCAAGTACTATCTTTACAACTCCGAAATCTGTCTCTATGGTAGTTATATTAACTCCTGACTCTGTTCTTGTTGCTGGCAGTGCGAATCCGGTAATGGAAGAATATATTGCAGATAATCTCTGCTTCTGTGTTCCATTCATAAACAGATAGAAGTCGTTAAACTGGGCGTTTGCACTCCAAGCCTCACGCATAATATCATCAATCATCTGTTTACTGAGGGCCGCTGTTTTAGCGTCAAGCTGTGTACCTGCTGCCGCAAGCATACCACGTGTCTTTCTTGCCGTATTGGACGCTGAACTGTCCTGATAAACTCCATTTAAAAATGTATATTCGATATCTCTTGCAATTTTTTCAAGAGTGCGCGCCGTTTGAAAATCGAGCTCGCTTGGAACGTTATTTGACGTCCCTGCGGTGTTAATGCCGCTGAGTCTGCCTCCGTTAGCCATTTTGTCATAAGATACGCTTATAGTTTCATGGAAAATCTGAGTAACGTTTTCCTCCTGAGTTCGTACATAAGTATACGGTGTCGGGGCGGTAAGTGATGCATCTTCGCTTATTGCCGGCTGTGATGCATCCGGATGTTCATATAAAGAAC
Source organism: Candidatus Timburyella stercoris (assembly GCA_904384255.1). GTDB lineage: Bacteria > Bacillota > Clostridia > Oscillospirales > Acutalibacteraceae > Timburyella > Timburyella stercoris. The sequence continues at coordinate 7,361 of CAJFJP010000030.1, read as the reverse complement.
ATGTTGGGAATTTAAAATTTGTTGTTTTAAGCGCTTTACTTCCGCCTATTCCGCCTATGAGCGTTAGAAAAGGGGTTTGTGTAGGCGTTGCGCTGTAAAGTGTACCCGCATAGTTTGGGCAGTTAAATACTTTTGCTGTCTCTGTTGTATTTGCCATTTGAATATCTCCTTATCTTAAATATATTCCTTTTGCTGCGGCTTCTGATATTATCATCGAAGTCTGCAAAACGTTGCCGGCCTTTCTTGCCTCCATTAGCATTTGCTCATATGTCGCTTTTTCCGGCATGGCAGGACTGGCAGGAGGTGCTGCTGTGCCTGACAATGTAAACGATGGGTGCCTTTTAAGCACGTTTTTTACAGCAGTCTCCATATCTTCTTCATTTGTTGCGTTTGCTAAAATAACGACGTCGTCTACGCAGTCGGGCTTAACGCCAAGTTTAAGGCAAGTGTTTTGTGCAGATGCTTTTGCTATTTCTTCTTTGAGCTGATGGTTTTTCTCCATCGCATCTTTAAGGTTTTCTTGCATCTTTTCAGACTCGGTCTTTTGAGAATTAAGCCAATTTTTAAAGGCAGAAACCTGCTCTTTGGCTTTCCCTTCACCCTCAAATCCAAGACTTTTCAGCAACTTTTCAGTCGCTTTAGCCGACTCTTTAGCAACAATGTCGTTTACTTGTTCCTGAGTAAAGCTGGAAATTTTTTTGTTGCTTTCCTCTGTGCTGCCTGTCAATTCAGATGCTGCTGTTTCTTCCGCTAATACGGATGTTTCATCCCCAAATCTTTTTATATTTGGTATAAGCATTTAATCTTCCTTTCGGATAATAATTCCGTTTTATTTAATGCCTACTACGGATAAAAGGGCATAAAAAATCCGCCGCTTGGCGGTTGCTAACAGTTTATATAATCAAGAGATACTACACAGTTTACTTTTACGCCTGTATTCTGACGTTATCTGCTGGTATCTCTCACTATTATATTTTTTCATCTGACGAAATGCAGATAATGTTTTAGGCGCTTTATCGCCTAATACTTCTCTGTACCTCTCCCATTGCCTTCTGTCGGAGTTCAACCTACGTTTATATTCCTGTATTTTATAATATCTATCGAGGCCTTCCTTTTCTCTCTTATTTAACATGCCGAATGGTCTGTTGCTTTGTTTTATCGTCTGCTCGATATTATCATCATATTCTTCTATATAAAGACTAATTCTATGCTTACAGTTGGGATGTATCGTGTAATATATACTGGGAAATACTTTTGATAGGGGAGGAAAGCGATTATCTTTACCGGAAATGCTGTATACTCTGCCTTGAAGTGGCATACATATCGGACATGTTTCTGGATGCTCAGATAAAAGAACAAGGTCGCACTCAAGCTCTTTTGCTCTGTTTAGTATGCCAAGATTTGTTGCCTCCGCACGGGAGGTGCGTCCAACCATTTCGGCATACCATTTCATATTCATTTTCCGTCCGTTTTTATCTCTTATTTCGTCTATGTTGATGTGCGAAAAAGTATTGAGAAGTTCTTTTTGAAACTGCTTGTTTGTTTGTCCTGTGATAATTTTAATACCAAGTTGTTCGAGGGTAATATTCCTAACTATATCAGTAGCACGCCTTCCTATATATGCATTGGTATTCTCTATGTCAGACAATAAAGCATCTATTGCAAGTTTAACTTCGCGCTCATGAAACTTGTTAAATGAAAACATTACATGTTTCTTTATTGATTCCAATTCTGAATCTGCAGATAGTGCGCCTTGCTTATAAAACTGTCTATAATACTCAGCTGTAATTTTTTTAACGCCCTTATTTAAGCTTTCTATTTCACCTTGTATTTGTTTTATCAAAGCTCTGATACGTGCTGTGCTTCTGCCTTGTTCAAGACATTTCAATAATATTTTTGTCAGTTTCTTTCGGCATTGCAGATACAAATTAAGTAGCCTGTGCTCATACTTCGTCATCTTCCTTGCCCTCTGCATCTATTTCTTCGGGGTCCGCATTCGCCACTCCTGACATCGGATCGTTCATTGCTTCCTCTTCATAAATTGTATTAAGCTCTGACTGCGCGTCGACATCATTCATATTATCGTATTGTGTTAGCACTCTATATACACTCATAGTTGGTTTATTAGCAGTACGTATCTGCATAATTTCCGCTTCTTCTTTTGGGTCGCCGGGCAAGCCGTCCTGCCATGTTATTGATACGTCATCTATTGGTATAATTTTCTCTCCGCCAAGCCTTGAGCATAGAATTATAGCCTTTTTTAACGCATTCTCTTCGGCCTGCTTAAATCTGTTTACTTTGTCGAGCGTTGATATCAGCAATCGTTTAAGCGCCGACCCGCTTGGAATATTGCCTTGGCTTACATTCAATCCGCCTAACAGTGCTGATGACATTTCAGATATAATATACAGCTGATTAAGCAGGACCTCTATTATTTTAAAATTAGCATCTAATTGTGCATCCCATGTGATGTATGAAACATTTCCGGAAGTAGCACTCTCTGTTTGATTAATAAAATAATCGCCGACTGTCAGCTCTAATCTTCCGGTTTTAGGATTTTCTTTAAGCGCACACTTGGGCCCTTGCATGCTTGGCATGGAATGCTTGTCAAGTATTTTGTTGACCTGCGTTATACGTACCATTAACTCTGTAACTATAGATTGAAAATCGTCATAGTCAGACTCACCGTATATGTCGTCTGTAAGATCTACACTTGATATAGGTATTATGGCAAAATCATTTAAGCCTGTAGTTACTGTTCTCTCATCTTCCGTAAGCTGGCCTATCACATTCCCGCCTGTTAATTCATGTGTCCTTAGTGTTACATTGCCTTTGCTGTGTATCTGAAGCTTTAAATACCATTTGTCCTTTTCATCGACATTTTCCTTATATTTCCATGCCAGCACATGATAGGCATATTCTTTTATATTGTCCGGCTTTACTACGGGAAACCATATTGCAGGTGAAATACACTCAATTACTCCAAAATTATTTTCCAATTTTCTCACGTAAAGCAGACTGTTGCCGTATCTTGAAAGGTCAATGGTTATGCTTCTGCCTTTGGTATAAATATCGTTGCTTTTTATAATATTGTTTAAAGCCTTATATTGATTTTCATTTTTGCCGGTAGCGTCAAGCTTTGGCGGTTCGCCCCACAGCAGGCCTGCTGTTTTATGCGATACTTTTCTGAAATAATTAAGGCTGGTTATGTATAATGTCTGTAATAAAGTCTTGTCAATTCTTTCATGATGCAAAGCAAATATATCGTCAAATTCGCCTTTATATAATTTTCTATTTGCTTCATATGATTCCAACCGTTTCCTTTCACTTGCCGGTGGCCATATTTCTCCTTGATTTATAAAATCTAAGTTTGTCAGCATTTTTACCCCCATATTCCCACGTTAATAAATCCAGGACTTGTGTCTCTCATAACAACGGTATTGACAAAGTATCTAATGCTGTCCATTGTATGGTCATTAACTTTAAGCGGCTTGTCTATACCGACCGATGCTGATTTGTCGTCCCATGCATATTCTTCAAACTCTCTAATCGTTGCCGTGCAGTCGCTGCATATATAAATATTTTTATTTACAAGCATTGTACTGACATTGCGTATTCCGTCGAGTACATCGTTATTTGCACCGACAACGTTATATTTTCCATGCTTTCTGATGCATGTTATAAACGAGGCTGCCGAAGGATCCACTATTATCATTTCAATTCTTTTGTTTTGGGCTAAATTTTCAATCTCGTAATAATATTCCTCGTCAGTCTTTTGCTTCTGTAATTTTCTTCCATCATAGTAATATTCTTTAATACAGTACCATTTATCCTCAAACAGCCCCCAAAGATGGGTGGCAAATGGATTTAGTGTTCCATAGTCGCAGGAAATATAATATCTTTCGTAATCTCTTAAAGCAGAAGTAACAACATGATAAGATGGATTAAACATTGTATAGATGAGCCCTTCAGCTACAATCCATTTACCTTTTATATATCTCTCATAGAATACACCCGAATACATTCGTTCATATCTTTGACGTATTTCATCTGATAGACTAAGATTGTCCCGCATGTTGAAGTGCAAATACAGAGCACGTTTTTCTTCAGATTTTTCTATCCATTCCGTATAAAACCAATGACTCGGTCCCTCCGGATTACAGTTAAACCAAAATTTTGAACCTTCTATAGAACATCTTGCTATTGCCTGCTCGACAAAAGATCGAGGCATAAGTGCGACTTCGTCAAACATTACTCCTGCGAGTGTTATACCCTGTATAAGCTTATAGCTGCTCTCATCACGGCCTCCAAACAAATAAAAACGGTTTGTCAATTTACCGTCGCTTATTTCTATATAATTCTGTGCATGATTTTCCCGTATTGAATATATACTGCTAATTCCATCAAGCAATGGGACAATAACATTTCTTCTTAGACTCTCTATTGTCTTGCCGCATATGGCAAATGTGTGTCTGCTGTATTTATTCATTGCCCATATCACAAACGATATTGACATGGAAATAGTTTTACCGGACCGTATAGAGCCATCGGCAATTATCGCATCGTAATTATCATATTTAAGCCACCAGTTAAATACCTCCATTTGCTTTGAGCTAAATTTTGTAAATATCACTCTATGCTCTCCTTAAGGACTTTTATAAGGTTATTGCTTACATCGCTGTGCCCGATTATTTTGTCTGATGTAAATTTATCAATTAACGTACCAAGTGCAGTGGTAATTTGTGCAGGACTTGCATCTGCCAATTTATCAGGATTATTAAGGCTTTGTAAGCCTTTGTCAATAATCTCACAAACAATTTCTTTTTTGCTTTCCATGTAAGCTATAATATCGGCAGTGTTCTCTTCACTTTTTTTCTGGATTTTATCGGTTATTTCTGGTAATGCCATAACTATACGTTTAACCGTGTGATGCGACACACCATTTTGCTTTGCGGTAGCAGTATAGGTGCCTAACTCTAAATAATCGGCAATAATTTTCTTTCTTTGTTTATCAGTCAACATCTTTTGTTTAAATCACCACTTTTTTATTTCACCGTACATCATTTCGTTAATGGAATAAGTGAGGTTATCACGTTGGGCAATAAGGTAATGCAGTCTCTGCGATTCCTTGTTATACTTGGACTGTATACCGTTTATTTTCCTATTCAATTCATCGATTCGTTTGTTAAACTCGCCAATCTGCCTGCGATAATCGTCAATCATGTCTTGCATAACATTTCTCCAAATAGGTAAAGGGCCGGATTACTCCAGCCCTTTTCTTTATTCTCCTATTATAATTATATCTCATTTTTATAGTGGCTTTCTATGGCTTTTTGTGGCCTATTTAGTTTATATTTATTTTTGTTAATGCCTTTCCATGTAGCCTCAATATCCAACGAGAGTTATAATTCATTTTAACAGCGATTTCTTCCCAGCTTAAGCCTTTTATGTACCTATACATAAGAAGTGTTTCAAGGGTTGGGTCGTTGAGAGAGTTTATTGCCTTGTATACCTTGCTCGTCATATCCGAGAGTTTATCTATTTCACTTTGCAGTTCCTCTTTTATCTGGATAATTCTTGCAACGCTGCTGCTTATCTTATCAGATGTTCCGCTGCCTTTTGGCATGCCTGTATTTACCGATGTTATTTTAGTTGCGCGTGTTTCCCAAAGATATAGTTCTTCGATAAGGAGGCTTATTTTTTTATTGCATTTGGAATATTTAAGTAAAAAGACCTTTTTCTCTTGATTAGTCATAATAATCTCCCTGTTATGATAAATTACAGTACTTTGCCGCCGTGCCTGTAGGGCCGTGTTTTGTTGTACTCCATTTTTCTATGTATTACACCGTCTATGTCTACGCCTTCCTTGCCGCACCAGTCGAGTATGCGTATGATGCAGTCAGCCATTTCTACCGCCATACCCTCAGGCTTGCCATTTAAACAATTAGGACAGTCAAAATTTCGAGTACATTGCTTTTCTGCATTGACACTGCAAGAAAACCATTCTCCTATATGATTATTCCTATATTCCTCAAGCGCCTCTGACAGTTCGCTGTGACAAAGGGCTATAATCTCGCCGAAGCTGCGTTCCTCATCCCACCAGCCATGCTCAACGGCATTTTTGTGTATTTCTTTTGATAGACTATTTAAGCTCATTTTGTTTTCCTCCCTTTATTGCTAAGCTTACTCGCTTTCCGAGCGGGCACTTATGCACCATGAGACACATGCTGCTGCTGCGGTATCGGCAGCTTTTGGCTAAACATATGTATCTAAGCTCTTTCTGTTTCATAACCCATCCTTGCGCCACAGTTAAGGCAAAATTTTGAACCGGCAAACATAAGCGGATTTATTTTGATGCTCATGCCTAAATTATTATTTTTGCATTTGCATTCACTGCACAGCCACGCTCCTAAATTCCAGTCCGTTCCATTTTCATCATAAATCCACTTCCCATGCTTCACCTCTGTAACGTTTGCGGCGGGAATACTGTCAATGCGGTGTAAAGTATCGTCTCTGCTTAATAATTCTGGGTGATTAATTAATACAGCCCATGAAAGAATTTCTTTTTTAAGGTCATCTCGATTAATATAGTCCATTCTTATTCTCCTTTCGCTTTCCATAACTACAAAAGTCATTTGGTTTTGTGTATTCTCTAACCAATCCATTTGTAATAGGTTCACACCTGCCATCTTCATTTCCAAACACGCAATCCCTACATCTAACCACAGACACAGCGTCAATGGTGGGAGCATATCGAATCATTTGCTCAAATTTACTTGTAAGCTTATATAGCTTTGTGCTATTAAATTCTTGCAACAACGCATCTGCATCAATCAGCCGCATGTTCATTCTCCTTTTGCAGACCCATGCTGCAATAATCATCCGACATCATGTCTCGCTCAATGATATTACAGTAAAGAATATTGTCTCCCATGTTGCATGCGTATTTACACTCTATGCAATAGCACCCGCCGGCGGCGTGGACGGCGTCGATGGTGGGTTGATCATAAATTAAAGATTGTACAGCATTATTAAAATCAAATTGTTCCATAGGGCGTAATACAAATATTTCACTCGGATTTATCTTATCTGCGTCAATCAGTTTCATTAAATTACACCTCTCTAACCCTAATCAAAATGCCTTTCTCTTTTCCGTGTACCGCGCTGTAGCCGGCAACATACTTTTTACTGTCGTCGTGTATCACAATGCCCTTGAGCCCGTCTATAATAAGCTTTATCAGATATCCGCAGTTGTCTATGTCCATGCCTGTCTCAAATTCAAACTCAATGAATACAGGGCTTTCAAACATTTCTGCCTTTATCCGTTTAAGCTCCCAGCCTATACGGCTGTGCCAGTAGTC
>CAJFJP010000029.1 GCA_904384255.1 Candidatus Timburyella stercoris | reverse complement strand
ATTATTACTGCACCCATAATGTCACCCGCCGAGATAATCGGCATTATTACCCCTGCCGTGCGGTCTATTCCTTCGAGCGGATTTACCTTTTTTATGTCGCCCTGTTTTAGTATATATGACTTGCGCGCCTCCATTATTTCTTCAAGCTGCGGAGAAACCCTGCGCTCAAGCATCTCTTTTTTTGATATTCCGGCCGCGGCTATGCAGTGGTCTCTGTCGCAGATGAGCACCGGCATTGCTGTGCCCTTGACAAGAACCTCCGCATACTGTGCAGCAAACGGCGACATCTCGCCCATTGGAGAATATTTTTTAAATATCACTTCGCCCTCACCGTCAGTATATATCTCCAGCGGCGCGCCCTCGCGTATCCTCATTGTCCTTCTTATCTCTTTCGGTATTACCACCCGTCCGAGATCGTCTATTCTTCTTACTATGCCTGTTGCTTTCATTATATTTAACCCTCCTGTGGATATTATCATTTTAAAAAGTTTTCTAAATTATTATCCGTAGGAAAATTAAAACTATTCAGGTAATTTTCATTTATTAATTTGGAAATTTATTCTATGATCTATTTTAAATATTAGTTGACATAATATTCATATGCACAACAAAATTCTAATATTCTTTTTATTCTTGGCAGCAAAAATGCAGCGGCAAAAGTCTTTAAAAAGGCTTATTTATGCGGCTGGCGTAACAGTCGATTAACCAATTCCCCTTTAAAGTATTGACTTATTTCTGCGAGTATTGCAAAATAATTGCAGACTTTTTAAGAGCACTTTAACAACGAAAGGATCGATTTTTATGGATAAAAAAGATTTTGCGAGATTCTTATCCCAAAAGCGTCAGGACGCCGGGCTTACTCAAAAACAGATGGCAGATCAGCTATATGTAGACCACAGCACTGTGTCAAAGTGGGAGAGAGGGCTCAGCTATCCGGATATCACTTTAATTTCTAAAATATGTGAAATACTGTCAATAAGCGAGCATGAATTTCTTACAGCTTGTGAGGATTATCAGGCGCGCAAGGAAAAGCTTCAAGCACGTCGTTATCGCGGCATTTTAATCACTATTCAAATGATTTTTGCAATAGGCTATGCATGTGCTGTTATTCCCTGCTTTATCTGCAATTTGGCTATAAACCATACATTAAGCTGGTTTTGGATTGTCTTTTCAAGTCTGCTCTTTGCCGCCTGCATTACAAATTTGCCATTCATTTTATCCGGCAGGACTAAGCATAATCTGCTTTTCACCTCTCTATGCGCTGCAGCAGCGCTTTTTCTCATGCTCACAGTAATTGCATGGCAGACAGATGGTTTCAATTGGCTTTTTGATACGGCGTATCCAATAGCTGGCATACTTGTTGCTGCATATTTTGCTATTATGCTAATATGTCGTTATTTGCATGTTAATATTATACTTAAATTGGGACTTAGCTTCCTTATAACCGCCGGCATAGCCCTTATCGGTATGGTTTTGGGCAATTCTCCCGAGCATCCTATTGAGGCTTATGTCAATTTCCTTTCGTGGAATGCTCCAAACGACTATGCCAATAAAATAGTATTCCTATCAATTGTTGCGCTAGGCGTTGTATTTTCAATAGTCGGGCTTATGCTGCTTATCAGGAAAAAGATTCAAAAAGCATAAATTCGCGTTAAGCATGAGCGATTAAGCGCTATTCGCTCAAAAAGTATTTACTTTAAAAATGTATATTTAAAATAGCCGCCGATGATTTGCTTAATATTTTCATCTATTTAAAATATTCTATTACGCAAATTTTGTCATCACAATATTTCCTAAAAATCGGCGTAGTACAGTTTTAATATGCTATAAAACAGCGAGATACTGATTACATCCTGAGTTTCTGAAAAATTCCGGTATTAAATGTTCATTTAAATAAACTCTATAGCGCCCTTATGGGCGCTTTTTTCTATATGACCGCTCAAACAAAAAACTATTCTAACATGCGAGAAAAGCTTGTACAAAAGAAAAGCTCCCGATATAAAATAGTAAAGGCTTATCACTCTCATACTAATAATATCAGGAGTTCCTTGATATGTACTTCATGCGCTTAAATGATTTTAACGGCTCAGCCAGTGATATAACAAACAATTTTGTGCTTAATTTTCATATGTTCTTATAATATCTTCAGCAATTTTACGGCGTTTTACACATGCATCCATAGCAGTCTTTTCTATATACCGATGCGCTTCCGGCTCACTCATTTTAAGATGTTCTATAAGCAGCAGCTTAGCGCGGTTTACAAGACGTATTTCCTCCATCTTACCCTGCAGAGTAGAAGTTTTTTCCTCGAGGGCTTTTATTTTCTGCCGCGCAGCTACCAGCAAATTCATCGACTGATATACAAGCTGGCGGCTCACCGGCTTTGAGAGCGTAAGTATGCCGCAGCCCTCCACTCTTTCGCTTACATTGTCCTGAAGCTCCGCTTTTACAAAAATCAGCACCCCGCAGTTTAAGTCCTCCGATGCCTCTATTGCAAGCTCTACACCGAAATCATCGGACAGCGGCGAATTTATAACAACTATGTCTATATCCCTGTCGACTAAGAGACGCCTCGCTTCACCCGCCGTTGAAACAGTAAGTATTGGCGAAAACTTATCTGTCGGCAGCAGCTCCGATAAAAAGATGTTGACCTTTTGGCTCGATGACACTATTAAAACACTGCTACTATTTCTTTCATAAATCAATTATGCTCTCTCCCGTCATTTTGACATTCGGCGTTATTGATATGCAGTGTTTTACCTCAGAATATCCGGCAGATATTTATTTATCAGCTCGCTTTTGCGCGCAAGCCTTAATGCCTCGCTTAAGCTTAGTGGCAGCGTTTCAAGCATATCAGTTACTGATTTGTCGGCCTTAAACAGATTTACATTCAGAGGTTCGCACAGCTCCATATGATTTCTTATTCCGTCCAAGCCGGCGTAAATCAGCAGCGCATAGGCTATATAAGGATTTGCACATGGATCGGGAGAGCGAAGCTCAAAGCGCTCGTATTCGCCGTTGGCAGCCGGTATGCGTATTAATTGTGAGCGGTTCTCATGCGACCAGGTTATATATTTGGGCGCCTTTTTCTCACCTAAGCGGAGGTAGGATTCTTCCGTCGGGTTTAAAAACGCTGTAATTTCCTTTATGTGCTTCAGTATTCCGGCAATAAAAGCATCTCTTTCTTCAGTGCCGGAGCTTTTTATAGAAATATTTATATGCAGCCCGTTCCCGCTTTCATCCTCAAGCGGTTTTGGAGAAAAGCAGGCATACAGTCCGTTCTGCATAGCAATGGTTTTTACTACCGATTTAAATGTAACAGCATTGTCAGCAGAGGTTAGAGCATCGCTGTATCTGAAGTCAATCTCGTTTTGGCCAGGTCCCTCTTCATGATGCGAGCTTTCGGGGCGTATATCCATGTTCTCCAGCGTAAGGCATATATCGCGGCGGACATTTTCGCCCCTGTCCTCCGGTGCAATATCCATATATCCGGCATTGTCAAACGGAATGTTTGTCGGATAGCCGTTTTCATCTGTTTTAAAAAGATAAAATTCAAACTCGGCGCCGAAATAACATGACACACCCATTTTTTTCGCCTCAGCTATAGCATTTTTTAATATATATCGGCTGTCCCTTTCAAATGGTGAGCCATCGGGCCGGCGAATATCGCAGAACATGCGCATTACCCTGCCATGCGCCGGGCGCCACGGAAGCGAAGATAATGTCGAAGGGTCGGGAAATAAAAACAAATCGGACTTTACCTCGTCTCCAAAATCATGTATCGCCGAAGCGTCCAGCGAAATGCCGTATTTAAATGCGCGCTCAAGCTCCGACGGCATTATGGCAACATTCTTCTGATTTCCTCTAAGGTCGCAAAAGGCCAAACGGATAAACTTTACGTCCTCCTCTTTACAGTATGTTATTACTTCGTCGCAGCAATACATAGTATTACCTCTCTCTTTTTAATCTTTATATCTTTTATTTTAACATACATATTAAAAAATAAAAACAGCATTTTTCCGTTACAAATATATATAAAGCTTGCCGACGCCGGACCAAGTCAATATAATATTTTAACGCGCATGCGGAATTTGGAATGTTAGGCAGCAAATATCATCCTCACATATATAGCGCGACGCCTTGCATTCATCATTAGAAAGCTGCAAACGGCAAAACTCCGCTATCATGTTTACAGCAGACGTTTTGAATATACGGCGCTCTGCTGCCGGCAGATGGCGCACAAGAATTATAAAAATGAGATAATTCGGTCTGCGCAAGTGCACGAAAGCTTATGTAATAATTTGTTTTGTCGCAAATTGCATATGCGATTTATATAATATTTTTATTTATAAAATTGACTGTTTAGTAATTAAGCAATAAACTTTGACATATAGACTCGATATTTTTAAAAAGCCCTTGACAAAATTAAAATATATTATTATACTGATAATTGCAAACGGCAATGATGTCGCAGAATATTAATTCTGTAATATCATTGCTTTTTTCTTTTTTACTAGATTTACTGATTTATTAAAAAATTAAAGTCTGTTTTTAAAAATTCGGCAGTTGTCTGGATGACAGTTTATGCTTATATGCCAATGGCGGCATATAAACAATTATGAGATAATTAATTATTGCTTAAAAGCGGCAAGGGCGTCGTAGAAAATTATTCTACAGTTCTGCCGCTTATTTTATTTTAAAGCGAGGGTTACATATGAACACAATCACAGAGGTATTCGGCAGCAATGTCTTCAGCGATGCTGTTATGAGAGAGCGTCTGCCAAAAGAGACATATAAGCAGCTTCAGCGCACCATTAAAGACGGTCGGCATTTGGATAATGCCGTCGCCAATGTGGTGGCAAACGCCATGAAGGACTGGGCGATTGAAAAGGGCGCCACTCATTTTACCCACTGGTTTCAGCCTATGACGGGCATTACCGCTGAAAAGCATGACAGCTTTATTACCCCGACGGATGATGGCCGCGTAATTATGGAATTTTCCGGCAAAGAGCTGATACGCGGCGAACCGGACGCTTCTTCTTTTCCCTCCGGCGGGCTTAGGGCAACTTTTGAGGCGAGAGGCTACACCGCTTGGGACCCGACCTCTTATGCGTTTATTAAAGAGAGAACTCTCTGCATTCCGACGGCATTTTGCTCATACGGCGGCGAGGCGCTGGACAAGAAAACCCCGCTGCTCCGTTCGATGGAAGCGATTAACCGTCAGGCACTGCGCGTACTGAAGGCCATGGGCGACGAATCGGTTAAAACAGTTAAAACAACCGTTGGTCCTGAGCAGGAGTATTTCCTTATAAGCCGCGAGATGTTTGACAAGCGCCCCGACTTGGTTTATTCCGGCCGTACCCTGTTCGGCGCAAAGCCGCCTAAGGGGCAGGAGCTTTCAGACCACTATTTCGGAACAATAAAGAGCAAGGTTGCGGAATTTATGGCCGATTTAAACAGCGAGCTGTGGAAGCTAGGCGTGCTGGCTAAGACGGAGCATAATGAGGTTGCTCCTGCGCAGCATGAATTGGCCCCGATTTTCACTACAACCAATATCGCCGCCGATCATAACCAACTTACGATGGAACTTATGCAGCGGATTGCTAAAAGGCATGGGCTAGTCTGCCTGCTGCACGAAAAGCCGTTTGCCGGAGTAAACGGAAGCGGCAAGCACAACAACTGGTCGATATCCACCAATACCGGAGAAAATCTGCTCGACCCCGGCGACACTCCGTATGAAAACGCGCGTTTCCTTTTATTCTTATGCGCCGTTATAAAGGCGGTTGACGAGTATCAGGATTTATTAAGACTTTCCGTTGCATCTGCCGGAAATGACCACCGCCTTGGCGCAAATGAAGCGCCACCGGCTATTATATCAATATTCTTAGGCACAGAATTGACGGAAATACTTGACGCTATTGAAAAGGGCGAGCAGTACGGCAGCAAGGAAAAGGAAATCTGGAAGGTAGGCGTACACACATTGGCACGTTTCCCAAAAGACGTCACCGACAGAAACCGCACTTCTCCATTTGCATTTACCGGCAATAAATTCGAGTTCCGCATGCTCGGCTCTAACGACTCAATATCCGGTGCTAATATTGTGCTTAACACCGCCGTTGCCGAAAGCCTGCGCCAGTTCGCAGATGTACTGGAAAGCACCGATGATTTCAGTTCCGCCCTGCATGACCTTATACAAAATACAATAAAAGAGCACAAACGCATAATCTTCAACGGCAACGGCTACGACGACATGTGGGTTACAGAGGCCGAAAAGCGTGGGCTGCTTAATCTTAAAACAACGCCCGACTGTTTGCCGTATTTTATTAAGGAGAAAAATATAAAGCTGTTTGAGCTGCACAAGGTATTTACCAAAACGGAAATACTTGCACGATATGAAATTCTTCTCGACAATTACAGCAAAACGCTGCACATTGAAGCTATGACCATGCTTGATATGGCAAACAAGGATTTGCTGCCGGCATATTCCGATTATACAAAACAGCTCAGCGACGCGCTGATAGCTAAAAAGAACGCCGTGCCCAGCGCCGACTGCACATTTGAAGAAGAAAGAATAAGTAAAATATCCGAGCTGTGCGGCAGAATGTATCAGAAAACAAAGGCGCTTGAGGAAACGCTTATTAAGCTTGTGCATATGGACTGTGACGAGCTTGAGAAAGCAAAATATTATCAGACTAAGGTTTTCAGCGCCATGAACGAACTTAGAATAGCCGCCGACGAAATAGAAAGCATCACCGACAGAAAAGCATATCCGTACCCGAACTACGGCGATTTGCTCTTCGGCGTACGCTGATGTCGGGTTAAGCGGCGTCGGATTACGTATAGAAGCTAAGCCGCCAAACATATTAAATAATCAGCTTAAACAGTATATTAATTACATTGCTGAATCTTGATACAGCATGCTCTAAGCGCGCTTTGATTATATCTTTACTGCGCTCAGGTTCGAGCATGTGATGTAAAGCCGTATGCCAAAGCTTCTTATTTACAGCAAGTAAAATAAATTTAGATTTGCTTTACGCTCTGTATGCGCGGCGCATTTTTATACGGCGCTGCGCATACAGATGCATATAAACGGCTTACTTGGCCGTACTTGTTTTTTCGGTATAACCTCCGGCAGTATATCGCCAGAAGTTATACATGTAAATAATTGCAGAAATATTAATTATAAACAGGATAAACGGGGGAATCTTAATGGATAAGGGACAAAAGGGACTATATCAGAAATCCTTTGAGCATGACGCCTGCGGTATAGGCGCGGTCGTCAGCGTCAAGGGAGTAAAAAGCCATGCTGTTGTCGACAATGCCCTTAAAATAGTAGAAAAGCTTGAGCACCGCGCCGGAAAGGACGCCACCGGTGAGGTCGGCGACGGCGTTGGAATAATGCTTCAAATACCGCATGCGCTTTTCGAGAGTGTAGCGCAGGAGAAAGGCTTTCTGCTCGGCAAAGAGCGCGAATACGGCGTGGGCATGTTTTTCTTTCCGCAGGATAAGCTGCTGCGCACACAAGCGCAGAAAATGTTTGAAATTATCGCCCAGAAAGAAGGGCTTGAGTTCGGCTTTTGGAGAGAGGTGCCGGTAAACTCCAAAATTTTGGGTAAAAAGGCGCTCGACTGCATGCCGAAAATATATCAGTGCTTTATTAAAAAACCTAAAAATGTAAAGTGCGGCATAGATTTTGACCGCAGGCTTTATGTGGTGCGGCGCACCTTTGAGCAGAGCGACAACAACACATATGTTGCCTCCCTTTCCAGCAGGACGATTGTTTATAAGGGGATGTTTTTGGTAAGCCAGCTGCGCAAATTTTACCCCGATTTGCAGGATAAACGCTGCGTATCGGCTATGGCGCTGGTGCATTCCCGCTTTTCCACAAATACAAATCCCAGCTGGGAAAGAGCGCATCCGAACAGATTTCTGCTGCACAACGGCGAGATTAACACAATACGCGGCAATGTAGACAGAATGCTGGCCAGAGAGGAAACCATGTCGTCCGCATTTTTGCAGGACGATATGGACAAAATACTGCCGGTAGTGGAGGAAAACGGTTCTGACTCAGCCATACTTGACAACGCCATTGAATTTATGGTCATGAACGGCATGGATTTGCCGCTCGCCATGATGATTACTATTCCGGAGCCATGGAGCAGCGAGGAAAATATAAGCCGTGAAAAGCGCGACTTTTACCGCTATTACTCTACCATGATGGAGCCGTGGGACGGCCCTGCTTCAATACTTTTCTCTGACGGCGATATAGTTGGTGCGACGCTTGACCGCAACGGCCTGCGTCCCTCAAGATACTATATAATGGACGACGACACCGTCATACTTGCTTCCGAGGTGGGAGTATTAGATATTCCGCCGGAAAAAATCGTTAAAAAATCGCGGCTGCAGCCGGGCAAAATGCTGGTTATAGACACGGTTAAAGGCAGGATTATACCGGATGACGAGCTGAAATCATATTACGCCGGCCGGCAGCCATACGGCGAATGGCTTGACCAAAACATTGTTACGCTGTCGTCTCTTAAAGCTCCGAACAAAAAAGTTGAAACTCATTCGCAGCAGCAGCGCGACAAATTATATAAAGCCTTTGGATATACATACGAGGATTTGAAAACCGCAATACTACCCATGGCCCGCGACGGCATTGAGAAAACGGCGTCGATGGGTATCGATATTCCGCTGGCTGTGCTGTCTGACAAGCACCAGCCGCTCTTTAACTATTTTAAACAGAGCTTTGCTCAGGTAACAAATCCGCCGATAGACGCCATACGCGAAAAAATTGTAACAAGCACTACTGTTTATGCCGGCTCAAACGGCAATTTGCTGGAGGAAAAGCCGGAAAACTGCGCCGTGCTTCAAATCAATAATCCGATACTAACCAGCGTGGATTTGATGAAGATTAAAAGCCTTAATCAAAACGGGCTTAAATCTGACACGGTTTCACTGCTGTATTATAAAAATACGCCCGTTAAAAAAGCGCTGGACAGACTGTTCGTGCAGGTAGACAAGGCGTATAAAAACGGCGCCGACATAATCATTCTATCCGACCGCGGAGTGGATGAAAACCATGTCGCCATTCCCTCCCTGCTGGCAGTGTCAGCTATTGAACAGTATCTGATAAGGACAAAAAAGCGGACGGCAGTGTCTATAATACTCGAAAGCGGCGAGCCGCGCGATGTGCACCATTTTGCAACGCTTTTGGGATACGGCGCCATTGCAATAAATCCATATCTGGCGCACGAGGCCATTGGGGAGCTTATCGAGAACGACATGCTCAACAAGGATTTGTATATGGCTATTGAAGATTATAACAAAGCCATTATAAGCGGAGTGCTTAAGATTGCGTCAAAAATGGGTATATCGACGCTGCAGTCTTATCAGTCGGCGCAGATTTTTGAGGCGATAGGCATTAAAAAGTCCGTTATAGACGAGTATTTTACCAACACCGTCAGCCGTGTAGAGGGCATAGGACTTGAGGAGATAGATCAGGATGTGCATGTAAGGCACGCGCACGCCTTTGACCCGCTGGGACTCGGCGTCGACACCACTCTTGATTCCTCCGGCAGCTATAACTTAAGAAGCGGCAGCGACAAGGACGACCACCTGTATTCGCCGCAGATAATTGTCGCACTGCAAAGAGCAACGCGCACCGGAGATTACAAAAAATTCAAGGAATACACAGCAATGGTGGACGATGAGACTAAGCCGCATACGCTGCGCGGACTTATGGATTTTGTATTTGATGAAAACGGCGGAATACAGATAGACGAGGTGGAGCCGGTCGAAAGCATAGTAAAGCGCTTTAAGACAGGCGCAATGTCCTACGGCTCAATTTCGGAGGAAGCGCACAAGTGCATGGCGGAGGCCATGAACAAAATAGGCGGAAAGTCAAACTCCGGCGAGGGCGGCGAGCTGCCGCAGCGTCTGTCTTCTCCCGAATACTGCAGCGCTATTAAGCAGGTGGCGTCCGGCAGGTTTGGCGTTACCAGCGAATATTTAGTTTCCGCTAAGGAAATCCAGATAAAAATGGCGCAGGGCGCAAAGCCCGGCGAGGGCGGGCATCTTCCGGGAAAAAAGGTGTATCCGTGGATTGCCAAGACGAGATATTCCACCCCCGGCGTGTCGCTTATATCACCACCGCCGCACCATGATATTTACTCTATTGAGGATTTGGCGCAGCTTATATACGACCTTAAAAATGCAAACAGCAGCGCCGATATATCGGTAAAGCTTGTGTCTGAGGCGGGAGTCGGCACTATAGCCTCCGGCGTTGCAAAAGCGGGCGCCAGCGTGGTGCTCATCTCCGGCTATGACGGCGGCACCGGCGCCGCGCCGCGCAACTCCATTCACAACGCCGGCATGCCGTGGGAATTAGGGCTTGCCGAGACGCATCAGACGCTTATGCAAAACGGACTGCGCTCGCGTGTACGCATTGAAACCGACGGCAAGCTGATGAGCGGCAGAGACGTGGCCATTGCCTGCATGCTCGGCGCTGAGGAGTTCGGCTTTGCCACCGCGCCGCTGGTGACTATGGGCTGCATGATGATGAGAGTATGCAATCTCGACACCTGCCCGTTCGGCATTGCAACACAGAATCCGGAGCTGCGCAAGCGCTTTGCCGGCAAGCCGGAGTACGTTATAAACTTTATGTATTTCATAGCTCAGGAGCTGCGCGAGATTATGGCAAAGCTCGGCATACGCACGGTAAACGAGCTGGTGGGACGTTCAGATTTGCTTAAAAAGCGCGAAAATTCCGCCGCGCCTCGCGGAAAGCTGGTTGATTTATCAAAAATACTTGCTCAGCCTTACAACGGCACCTGCCACTACAAGTCCGAGGACAAGTACGACTTCCAGCTTGAAAAAACGGTGGATGAAAAGATTATACTGCCAAAGCTTCAGCAAAATTTAATGAGCGGCGAGCCGGGCGAGGTTAAGCTCACTGTCTCCAGCACCGACAGAACTGTAGGTACGCTGTTCGGCGCTGAAGTCACCCGCAGATTCGGCGGCGAGCTTGGCGACGATACCTTCCGCATAATATGCACAGGCGGCGGCGGACAGTCGTTTGGCGCCTTTTTGCCTAAAGGCGTGACAATATCGCTTGCCGGAGACAGCAACGACTATTTCGGCAAGGGACTTTCAGGCGGCAAGCTTGTGGTATATCCGCCTAAAAAGAGCAAATTTAAAGCTGAGGACAACATTATAATAGGCAACGTTGCGCTGTACGGTGCGACAAGCGGCAAGGCGTTTATAAACGGCATAGCCGGCGAGCGCTTCTGCGTCCGCAACTCAGGCGCGACGGCCGTTGTTGAAGGCGTCGGCGACCATGGCTGCGAATATATGACTGGAGGTATAGCCGTAATACTCGGTACGACGGGCAAAAATTTTGCCGCCGGCATGAGCGGCGGTACAGCATATGTCCTCGACAGCAGTCACGATTTATACCGCAAGGTAAATAAAGAGCTTGTCTCAATTGAAAATCTTTCTGACAATGAGGACATAGAGCTTCTCAGAAGTCTTATAACCGAGCACTATCAGAACACATCGTCACAAAAGGCAAAAGAAATACTTAACGATTTTGAGGAGTACATACCTCAATTTAAGAAGATAATTCCGAACGACTACCGAAAAATGTCCGGTGCCATAGCCGCGTTTGAAAAATCCGGCATGGGTAAAGAAGAAGCGCAGATAAAAGCGTTTTACAAAAATATAGGGAGGTAAGATTATGGGTAAGCCAACAGGTTTTTTAGAATATAACAGAGAGACAATGCCTGAAATAAGCCCTCTTGAACGCATAAAAGATTTTGAAGAGTTTCATACTCCTTTGCCCGAAAGCGAGAGGCGCAAGCAGGGCGCGCGCTGCATGAACTGCGGCGTTCCATTCTGCCAGTCCGGCATGATGCTTAACGGCATGGCCACCGGCTGCCCGCTGCATAATCTTATACCCGAATTTAACGACGAGGTATATCACGGAAATACATGGCACGCCCTTTCAAGGCTGCTTAAAACCAACAATTTTCCGGAATTTACCGGCAGAGTATGTCCGGCGCTGTGCGAGGTTGCCTGCCTGTGCGGAGTAAACGACACTCCCGTTACCATTAAGGAAAATGAGCTGGCGATAATTGAAGAGGGCTATGAAAAGGGGTATATGCGTCCGCATCCTCCCGAGCTGCGCACCGGCAAAAAGGTAGCAGTTATAGGCTCCGGTCCGGCGGGACTTGCCTGCGCCGACATGCTCAATAAGCGCGGACATCACGTCACTGTATATGAAAAAAACGACCGCATAGGCGGCCTGCTGATGTATGGAATACCGAACATGAAGCTTGATAAAAGTGTCGTTGAACGCCGTGTCAGTCTCATGAAAGCCGAAGGCGTAAGATTTATCACCAACACAAACATAGGCAAAGATGTGCTTTCAAGTACGCTTATGCAGCAGTTTGACGCCGTTGTCCTCTGTTGCGGTGCCGAGCAGCCGCGCGACATTCAAGCGCCCGGCAGAGACGGTGCTAAGGGCATCTGTTTTGCCGTGGATTTCCTCACACAGAATACCCGCAGCTATTTAAACTCCGGCTTTAAAGACGGCGAATTCATAAGCGCCAAGGACAAAAACGTGATAATTGTCGGCGGCGGCGACACCGGCAACGACTGTCTCGGCACGGTTATACGGCACGGCTGCGCCTCAGCAGTACAGCTTGAACTTATGCCCAAATCGCCCGACGAACGAAACGCCGACAATCCCTGGCCGGAATATCCTAAAATCTGCAAAACCGATTACGGCCAGCAGGAGGCCATTGCCGTGTTCGGCAAGGACCCGCGCGTTTACAGCACAACGGTTAACAAAGTTATAACCGATAATCAAGGTAATATAACAGCTGTAGAAACGGTTAAAATGGCGTTTGACGAAAATCATAGACTTGTGCCGGTAAAGGGCAGCGAGGAAACACTGCCCTGTGAGCTGCTTATAATAGCTGCCGGCTTTACCGGATGCAGAAAATATATTGCTGATGCATTTAAAACAGAGCTTACTGCCCGAAATACAGTAAAAACGGAGAGCGGAAAATACGCTACAAGCGCGCCGGGAGTTTTTACCGCAGGTGATATGCACCGCGGGCAGTCGTTAGTTGTATGGGCGATACATGAGGGAAGAGAGTGCGCTAAGGAAGTAGACAAATTTTTAGAAGGATACTCAAATATGTAAGAGAAATTTTACATATTTTGAGATATATAAGAGTCCCCTGGGAATAATTGGGCGGATATTTCCGCCCAATTATTCTTTATATTTTCTGATATATAATTATAAAAGAACAACTATTTCCATAAAAATACTTTTGGGCAGCTAAAGCATCTTTTAAGCACTTATAGAATATGACGATTATCGGTCTGATGAGAGCACCTTTTAAATCCCAACCTGCAAGGATGCAAATGATGTTTTTGTTATAAAATAGCAATCAAAAGGCTTTAAATAGCCGCTTTTTTTCTGATTTTTTCGCCTGTCTCTTGTCTTTTCTATTGAACGCTAAAGTTATGCGAAATCTCCGGCACAGCCGTGGCTCTATACAAAAAGGAACCCACGTAAAGCCTTAGGTTACGTGGGTTTTTATACTGCTTTAAATTGTCCTAATTGTGTCGGACGCAAAAAATAAATTTGTAAAGAGAAGAAGGGCGGAATATCATGCCCATTAACATACAGCCTTTAAAAAGTCGTCTGTTAATATACATGTTTTAAGCATTTCACATCTCTTAAATTCCGACAAATCCGTTTTAAATAATTAAATTAGCGGATGTGCTAATATCTTTCCAGATATCTACCCTGCCAATAGTGCCGTCCTTAAATGTTGCATACGGCAGCTTTGGGGCACTCAGTTCTTCTATGTCATCTATCACTCCGTCAGCAAACATCTTCATCCTGCGGCCGGCAGATGACATCCTCTGCGCAGCTCCGCCAAGACGCACATCCACAACCTCAAAGCCCGCAATTTTTCTCGTATCATACCACATATTGCGCCAAGCCTTACGCAGTTCATTCATTGCTGTAACAATAGCCGGCGCTGTCATCGCAAGCTCCTTTGCCGCGGCGCGATCTTTGCTGCGCACTATATTTCCCGCCGCTTCGTGCCATTTGCATTTTTCAGAAAGCATTGCAGCCAGCTTTTCATAAAAGTCAAACATAACAGCATATTCCGGATTTTTAACACGCCAAGCTGCGCATTTTGTCTTAAGCTCGCTGTAAAGCTCAGAGAATTTATAGCCCTCGCAGTCCTTTTCAAACATTGGTATAATCGGATCCTGATACAAAAGAAATTTGCATGGATTTCCCTTCACGCCGCCCAGAGTGTCAAACTCGTTAAGGCCTAAAAATGCATCGGCGTCAGCGCCGGCGCAAGCAGCAAATCTTGCCTTGACATTTGTCTCATTATATTCTCCGGTATACATCATTTCGGCATACACCTGAAGCAGATAAAGTCCGGCAAAATAATCCGCCTCGGCGCCATCCTCACAGCTCATAAGCGCAACCGCTTCCTTTACCCCGCTGTTTATACACTCAGCTAAGTCAAACGCGACGGAATTTACCGTAATATCATAGCGCGGCACAACGCTGCATTTAAAGCAGCTCTCGCCGACATACATTACATTTGATGAAATATTCTTTAATGTATCAAGCTCAGCTTTTGTATCAGCTGCCGCCTCAGCTTTGTACATTATACCCATGTCTTTTGACGCCGATATCACTGAGCTATTACCGGGCTTGTCAAGGTAAATGTCGCTCCACATCATCGGTTTGAGGCCAAGTCTTTCAAATATCGGACGCATATTTTCCACATGCTCGCTTATAATATCGGCCGTCTCTTTAAAGCCATGCTTTCTGAGATATTTGCCGCGGCCTATTCTCAGCGTTTCATCAAGGCCTATAAACACCCTGTTGCTGCGGTATGGGGCTGTAAGCGCCTTTAAGCAGTCCTCAATAAATTTATATGTATTCTCTTCGCCTACGCATAGAACACCCTTTGAATCAGATAAACCGCCCAGCGCCGGCCAGGAAATTTCGCATTCAAGGTGTGCTAAGGTGTCTATGCCTGGTATTATTTCTATACCCAATGAATAAGCATAGTCATCTATCTGCCTCATTTCCTCCGCTGTATACCGCCCGCGCAGATAGCCGTAAAATGGCTGGCTGTCAACCTCCATAAGCTGCTTTACAATGGCTGTATTAAGTCCCATAAGCGCCATTTTGGAAAAATAACGTGCTAACGCCTTCGGTGTCATCACACCGTTCAGCGTTAAATCAAGCATTACGCCGACATTTTGAAGCTTGGCGCTTTCCTCAACATCGCATGAGGTGCCGTACTGCTCTATATAAGACAGCGCGCGGAAAAACTCCACCCTTTTGCTGTAGACAATGCTGCCCTCTTTATCATTAACTTTAACTGATAATTTATCCCCATGCCTTACGTTTACAGGAATGCCGTCCTTTTCTATTTTTATATTAAGCTGCGGAAGTATTAATTCAAGGCCCTCTTTTAACTCGGCTATTTCGCCGTTAAGCCAGATTTTAAGCATATTGTTCATGTCCTTTCAGTAATGTTCTTAACCTGTATAAGGCCGTTAAAATGTCTCTCTTATTCCGGCATAGCCATTAGTTATTATTTCGTGCCAGAATTTGTAGCAGTTGAGGTGTCCCATCGGATAATATGATTTATACGGTATTTTCTCCTCGTCAAGACCGGGTATTGTATCTATAAGCCCGTCGGCAAAATCCTTCATATGCCTGCCGGCTGTTTCCATGCGTGCCATCACCCCGCCGAGGCGAACTTCAATCGCATCAAAGCCGTAAGGCTTATTTGTATCCATCCAGAAGTCCTCCCACGCAAGGCTCAGCTCCTGAATTCTGGCGATTATCTCCGGCGCAAGGTCTGACAGCATCTGCGCTGTCACCCTGTCTTTTTCACGTATGCATTTTGCTGCGTTCTCGTGCCAGATGCACTTTTTCTCGACAGCTGCGGAAAGACGTACAAAAAATTCAAACATCTTTTTAAACTTGGGATTTTCATCCCTGTGCTTTTCCATTACCGTAGTCATTTTCTTATAATAAGGAGAAAGCTTGAAATGCTGACTGTCATCCCCCATTGTCTCAAACAGCGGATCCTCGAACAGCATATATTTTGTCGGGTCAGCGACATAGAAGTTTGGTGGGGGTACTACACCGTCTACTTCGTCAAGACGGCTTATATCCAAAAACGCGTCTGCGCTTACTCCCACACACGCCTTGAAACGATTTTTGGTGTACTCCTCATGGAAAATTCCTTCGTGATACCCCATTTCTGCCCAGACCTGGAAGCCGTACAGCGCCGTCAACAGATTGCATTCCTGTCCATTATCGCCCCAAGCTGTCGCTATCGCCTCATCTATGCCATGCTTAAAGCACTGACGCAACGCCAGCTTGGCGCTGTATATCGCCGAGCCGTAACCCGGCGTCATTCCGCTCCATGTGGACAAGCCACCGGCAAATGTTGTTTTTGCCTTAAACAGCTTATGGCGCTTCAGCATTATGTCGTCTGTTTCCTCATCAACCGTGCCGTAATGCCAATATACCAGCGTTACATTGTCCGGCACCGATTCTATAACATGCTCAGGAATAGGTGCGACAAGGTCGTAATAGTTGTCATCCGGCGAGCACGAGCTGAAGAACATATCGCTCCATATCATAGGCTCTAACCCCTGCGCCTTTACTATCTCGTTTACCCTTGAGAGGTGCTTTAACATAAGGTCGTGCGCCGGAACATAGCCGTTATCCTTAAGATATTTGCCAAGCCCCAGCAGCTCAGCTTCGTCCATGCCTATATGTATACGCTTGGTACGGTACGGCTCGCTTGCATCCTTTATTATCTGTGCTATAAATTTATATGTTTCCTCATTGTCAATTTCCATAACCCGAGTCGTGTCGCGTATGGGGGCCATTGCCTCCCATCTCAGCACGCATTCGAGATGCGCCAGCGTCTGTATGCATGGAACAAGCTCTATTCCAAGCATGTCGGCATAATCGTCAAGATCTTTAATTTCCGCCTTGCTGTAGGCACCGCGCAGATAGCCAAAATATGGATAATTTTCTACCTCATATGTGTCCTCAGTGTACATCATTCCCATGTTAAGACCCATAAGCGCCATTTTTCGGAACATAAACTTAAGTGTCTCTGGCTTGATTACAGCGTTTCGGGATGAGTCAAACATTATGCCGCTCTTTTTAAAGCAGGATTTTTCCTCTACAAAGCATAATGTGCCGTACTGCTCTATATAAGACAGGGCACGGAAAAAGTGCACTTTTTCACCATATATAATATGTCCCTCTTCCTCCGACATCCTGACCGAAAGCTTATCTCCCTTTTCCACAGTAACGGGAATGCCATCATCGCAAAAACAAAGCGATAAGTCCTCTTCCATAGCCTTTATGCCTGGCTTAAAGATGTCTATATCGCCCAAAAGTTTTATTTTCAGCATGTTATCGCCTCTCGTTTTCTTATTTTTACTACATCTTGCAGGATAACACAACATTAAAAAAAAGTAAATACTAATTTTCTGATTTCACACAGCGTCAACAATGCAGATAAATATCGACATATTTTTATAATTCATTTCCGGTATATCATACAAAATAAGTCTTTGGCTTTGACGGCTATGTGACTAAAAATCAGAATATATTGACGTTCAGTCCTTCGGCTTTAATTATTCCTTTAAGCAGATTGACAGCAAAGCCGAAATTAGTGTGCAAAATATTGCATATGAAAAGCAGCCAGTTTTTTACATAGTGCTTTGCCTCTTAAAAACAAATCAGGATTATGGATTTATGAAAACGAAAAATAATGTTTTATAAAGTCAGTCTTATAGTGAAGTGAATAATTAAGATAAGCTGCCGGTTGAAACCGATATGCTGAAAATATACTGCGGCGGCGATT
>CAJFJP010000028.1 GCA_904384255.1 Candidatus Timburyella stercoris | reverse complement strand
CTCGTCGCCGGCGCGTGGAGTAGTTGTCGGGCCCTTGAGTATGACGTGGCACTTCTTTATCTCGTCAAGCACATCGTCCGGAATAGCCTTGTTGTGCTTGACGCGGTTTTCTATGGTAAGGCCTTCTATATCTTTAAACTCAACGCGTCCGGCCTTGACCTCGTCGCTAAGCAGATATTTGAGCACCCTTGCCGATTCGTTTGTGATAACCGGACCTATGCCGTCGCCGCCGGCCACGCCGATTATAATTTTATCAAGCTTGCTGTAGTCGATATACTCCTTGCTGGCGTTTATCATTTCGACTCTTTTGAGCTGCTTTTCAAGCAGCTGCTCAAATTTTTTGCTGGCTTCTTTTATGTATTCTGTCATAAAAATAGTCCTTTCTTTTTTATTTATAAGCTTAAAGCTAATTGAATTTGTTACCATTGTACCGTCAAAATATGCGGGTGAAAACAGCGGCAGAGGAGATATTTTGCCAAACTGCCGATGTATCTAAATGCGGCTATAAGAGTTGATGCACTTCTATACACACATTGTATAATCATTTAATTAAACTGCGTTTAGATAAAAATAGAAACACTTAACGTATCGCCGTTTAATTGAAGACAGGCGCTTATCTGCCGCCTAACATACGCACACCTGCTGTATAAGCACGTTGAACACGGCTCAGGCCAGACAGAACTTAAGCATACCGGACGACACATCGGACAGGGAGAAAATGTGCTGCATAACCGATACTCACCGCGTGTCATCGTAAAATCATACGATTTAAATAACACAGCATAACTTTGACTAAGAATTTTTCTTTGTATAATTGAGCAATCCGCCGGCAAGCATCATGTCCTTTTGCCTGTCAGTCAGATCGACGACGACATCTATATCCTTGCCGGTTGTTTTGTTGTGCAGCTTAATCGAGCCGTCTTTTATGCCGCTTTTTACATTGCTGAGGACAAGCTCATCGTTCAGCGAAATGCTGTCGTAATCCGCCTCGTTTGCAAATGTAAGTGGAAGAATGCCGGCGTTTATAAGATTAGCCTTATGAATTCTCGCAAAGGATTTCACTATTACCGCTTTTATTCCAAGATAGAGCGGAACAAGCGCGGCATGCTCTCTTGACGAGCCCTGACCATAGTTTACGCCGCCTATAATAAATCCGCCGCCGCACTCCTTGCAGCGCTCGGAGAAATCAGGATCAACGCTGCCGAAACAGAACTTTGAAAGATATGGTATATTTGAACGATAGGGAAGTATCTTCGCACCGGCCGGCATGATATGGTCAGTGGTTATATTGTCGCCGGTCTTAAGCACCGCGCGTCCTTCAGTTACGTCGTCGAGCGGCTTGCTCTGCGGGAAGGGCTTTATATTCGGCCCGCGCAGTATCTCTACCTTGTCCGCCTCGCTCTCCGGCACCGGAGCGTCTATCATATTATCATTTACCGTAAACTTCTCAGGCACGCTGATTTTAAGTTCACCGCCGAGAGTGGTGGGATCAGTCAGTACTCCGGAAATAGCAGAAGCCGCCGCCGTTTCCGGACTTACGAGGTAAATACCCGCGTCCTGTGTGCCGGAACGGCCCTCAAAATTGCGGTTGAATGTACGCAGCGATATGCCGCCTGAGTTTGGCGATTGTCCCATGCCTATGCACGGACCGCAGGCGCATTCCAAGATCCTGGCGCCGGATGCAATAAGCACCGACAGCGCGCCGCAGTCGGCCAGCATGTTAAACACCTGCTTTGAGCCAGGAGCTATGCCGAGACTTACATCCGGATGCACCGTTTTACCCTTTAATATCTCAGCAACTTTAAGCATATCGGTAAGTGAGGAGTTCGTACATGAACCTATAAGCACCTGGTCTACCTTTATGGGGCCTATTTCGCTTACAGACTTAACATTGTCAGGCGAATGGGGCATTGCTGCTGCTGGCTTAAGCAAAGATAAATCTATATTTATTATTTCGTCATAATGTGCGTCGTCGTCGGCATACAACTCCGTAAAATCCTCCTCACGGCCCTGAGCTTTTAAAAATTCGCGTGCAACCTCATCCGCCGGGAAAATAGAGGTGGTTGCGCCAAGCTCAGCGCCCATGTTGGTAATGGTGGCGCGCTCAGGCACAGTAAGGGATTTTACACCCTCTCCGCCGTATTCTATTATTTTGCCGACGCCGCCCTTAACGCTCATTATTCTGAGCACTTCCAAAATAACGTCTTTTGCCGAAACATAGGGGCGCAGCTTGCCGGTGAGATTAATGCGCGTCATTTTCGGCATATTTATATGATATTCGCCGCCGCCCATAGCCACTGCGACATCCATACCGCCGGCGCCGATGGCCAGCATGCCAATGCCGCCGCATGTGGGAGTATGACTGTCGGAACCTATAAGCGTCTTGCCAGGCTTTGAAAAGCGCTCAAGGTGAATTTGGTGGCAGATGCCGTTGCCGGGACGGGAGAAATATATACCGTGCTTTTTGGCTACCGATTGTATAAAGCGATGATCGTCAGCATTTTCAAAGCCCGTTTGTAAAGTATTGTGGTCTATATAAGCCACTGAACGTTCTGTCTTAACCCGCGGAATTCCCATAGCCTCAAACTCAAGATAAGCCATAGTGCCGGTAGCGTCCTGCGTAAGAGTCTGATCAATTTTTAGACCTATGTCGGCGCCGGGTGTCATCTCACCGCTTACCAAATGTGACTTTATAATCTTTTCAGCAATAGTGTAGCCCATGTATAATATCCTCCTGTTAATTTATACATTTAATTAATATGCATATATTATCCTACAAAAGCGTCAGATTGTCAATAAATTAACTATTTTTAAAGCGATACACAGATATAATCGGTTAAATAGTTCATATATTTAACAAGCATTTAATTTTTTTTGTCAATCTGACAAAATAATTATATTAGAAATGGCAGACATAGTCTTTAATTGGCGCAGTATAGTCCAGATAAAATCCTCGTACCTGATTTTAATTAATTAACAGATTAGAAAAGAGCTATAAAAACAAAAAAGCTGTGCTAATGCACAGCTAATTGTATAAAAATAAAATTATGCGCTTCTTGTCACCTTGCCGGAACGTAGGCAACGGGTGCAGGCGTAAATGCGGCAGGGAGTACCATTAACAACCGCCTTAACACGTTTAATGTTGGGCTTCCACATTTTGTTTGCACGCCTGTGTGAGTGAGAAACCTTTATACCGAACGAAGGGGCTTTACCGCAGATGTCACATTTTGCCATTTGTCTGCACCTCCTTTAAAATAATCACCAAACTTAAATAGCGAATAATATAATAACAGATTGTGTAAGCTAATGCAAGTATTTTTTTATAATTTGAAAAATAAATGTTTTATCATTGTGTTATTAATATACTATGTGATATAGGTAAATGCAGCGGAAACATCAGTATATTGCGGAGCCGATGCAAGAAAACAGAGGTGCCGATAAATTTACGGACGAATTTACAGACGTAAAGGCTATATATTGCGGTTAAAAGCTTTTTTAAACTGACTTAAACTTAAATTTAAATAAAAATAAAACAGTAAAATTTATTTTATAATGGAATATAGCAAAATAAGTCTTGATTTTTTGATTGTATTGTGGTAATATCTTACTACTGTGAACAGGTTTATGTGAAAGAGGTGACCAAGATGAAGGAAGGCATACATCCTAAATACGGTACGGCGAAGGTTAGATGCGCCTGCGGCAATGAGTTTGAAGTCGGTTCAACCAAGGAAGAGATAAAGGTTGACATT
This sequence comes from Candidatus Timburyella stercoris, assembly GCA_904384255.1. GTDB lineage: Bacteria > Bacillota > Clostridia > Oscillospirales > Acutalibacteraceae > Timburyella > Timburyella stercoris. Next base: position 14,796 of record CAJFJP010000028.1, on the reverse strand, counting down.
TGCTCTAAGTGCCACCCGTTTTTCACAGGTAAGCAGAAGCTGGTAGATACCGGCGGACGTGTTGACCGCTTTAAGAAGCGTTTCGGCATGGAAGAGAGCAAGTAATATTTTGCAATTGTTTTTCACATGAATATTAAACAACTTCCCGTGACTGTCTTTTATGATAGTCGCGGTTTTGTTGTTGTAAAAAATTAGTCGTTAACAAAAGCTTGACTTTATGGTATAATATCGAATATAAGGGAAAGTTTGCGCTTTAACATATTAATTATCGAAAAGAAGATTTTGCAGTATATGCCGAAATTATAGCTTTAATAGGCTTAATGCAATAAAAATCAGCAGTTGGCGATGATGCATTGCTCAATCGCAGCTTGAATGTATATTTGCATATATTCAATCCGATATTTTAATACATCTGAGAGGGTGAGAAGGCGATAGTAACTGAATATAAAACTCCGGCGGATTTTAAGACGGCTGAATTTACCGAAAAGAAGTCCAAATTTATTGTGAGCCTTGCACCGGTGTCAGATGCAGCACAAGCAGATGACTTTATAAATTCTGTTAAGGTAAAACACAGAGATGCACGGCATAATGTTTTTGCTTATTTATTAAAAGACGGCAGGACAATGCGCTACTCAGACGACGGTGAGCCGCAGGGCACAGCGGGCCAGCCGATACTTAAAGTAATCAATTCTTTCGGCGTTTGCGACTGCGCGGTAGTGGTAACGCGATATTTCGGTGGCATACTGCTCGGCACAGGAGGCTTGCAGCGGGCCTATTCTAAAGCGGCGCAGCTCAGCCTTGAGAATTCGGAAATAGTTCAGATGAAGCTTTACCGCCGCACTATTATAAGCTGCAGCTATGATATGTACGGCAGAATAGTATCGGTCGCCGGCGACTGCGGAGGAGCAATAAACGACAGTATCTTTACCGACAATGTAAAAATAGATGTAAATATACCGCATGACTTAGCGGATTTTTTTGCCAAGCAGATATATTCAATAACGTCCGGTGGCATAATGCCGGAGTATATTGAGAGCGTATACTGCAGACATTCCGGCTGATATTCATGTATATGTACATGTGCCGGCGTATTAGTCCGCTTATATGATTAAGCAGCACATTCACAGTTGCTGGATAGCGGTCGCCCCCCGTTTTTAGAAAACTGAAATTTAAGGGGCTTAGGCTTAAAATTTTCGCAGGGATTAAGCCGTATCATGACAAATAATACACAGATATAAATATGCATAATACATAAAAAGCATATATTTTTGTTTTAAAGAAAATATAAGTATATTTTTCAAAATTTCATGAATATTTTTTCATCAAAAAGAGGTATTATTGAATAATTTTCGTATAAATAAGATGAGAAAGAGGTGAATTGCGATGGAAAATTGCATAAGAGTGCGCACAGAGGAGATTGAAAGGAATTTTCTGTCTCAATTTGCCTCACTAAGCTCTGAAAGTTTAGGGCGTGCAAAGCCGGAAAAGAAATGCGATATACGCACCGACTATCAGCGCGACAGGGATAGGATACTTCATTGTAATTCATTTAGGCGTCTTAAGCACAAGACTCAGGTGTTTTTAGCACCTGAAGGCGATCATTACCGTACACGTCTGACGCATACACTGGAGGTATCGCAAATAGCGCGCACAATATCACGTGCATTGCGTCTTAATGAGGATTTGACAGAAGCCATAGCATTGGGGCACGATTTGGGGCACACTCCTTTCGGCCATGCAGGCGAGCGTGCATTAAATCGGTGCAACGATGCCGGTTTTCGGCATTTTGAGCAAAGTGTAAGAGTAGTAGAGCTGCTTGAAAAGGGCGGCAAGGGACTTAATCTTACAAAAGAGGTTGTAAACGGCATTGCCTGCCACACGCGCGGCGAAGAGGCATTTACATTGGAGGGCAGAATAGTCCGCGTTGCCGATAAAATTGCTTATATGAATCATGATATTGATGATGCGGTGCGCGCCGGCGTTATAGCGGAGGACGATATCCCCAAAGATATTTCAAAAGTGTTGGGAAATACAAAGAGCAAGCGAATTACAGCGCTGATAAACAGTGTAATTTTGGGCAGCGAGGGCAAGAATGAGATATCGCTTGGCGGCGCAGCAAAAGACGCTTTTTATAAGTTAAATGATTTTTTATTTGAGAATGTCTACTTTAATCCAATGGCAAAGAGCGAGGAAGGAAAGGCAGAAGATTTGGTAAGTCGGCTCTTTGAATATTATATAAATCACAAGGATGCATTTACTGGAGAATACAAGATAATATGCGAGCGTGAAGGTGCACAGCGCGCCGCATGCGATTACATAGCCGGAATGACGGATCGTTTTGCAATGCATGTATACAGTGACTTGTTTATACCAAAGTCATGGCAGTATTAGCAGCCACTAAGGGCGGATACCGCGCGACATGAGCTAAATTAGCGGTTTTGAATAGCACAATGCTGAAAATGCTGTACCCTGATAATTTGCAGCAGCTTTTTAGAAGTGTATAAGCGCAGCTCGAATGGTACAGATGCTTTACATCTATGTAGGATAGGACAAGTTATATCACTGCAAATTATATTAACTTGTTTATACTGAACGGAGAGAAAATTTGTAGTTATTTCTGATTAGCATTGTATTATTCAGAAAAGAAATCTTTATAGAGATGTTGTATATATATTATTTTAATTATATTTTGATTTTTACATATATAGGTGAGAAGAGAGGTGAGGTATGAGTGCCTTTACCATATGAGTTTTTGCAGGAGCTAAAGCTTAGAAACAATATAGAAGAAATTGTATCGTCATATGTAAATTTAAAGCATAGAGGGTCAAATTTTATTGGACTTTGTCCGTTTCACAGTGAAAAGACACCGTCTTTCACACTTTATCCTGACAGCGGGTCGTATTACTGCTTTGGCTGTGGTGCCGGTGGTGATGTTATCACTTTTATAATGCAGATAGAAAATCTTGATTATATGGAGGCAGTACGCTTTTTAGCAGCGCGCGCTGGCATGAGCATGCCAGAAAACTCAAGAGAGGATGAAGCAGAAATACGCCGCAAGGCAAGAATTTTAGAGATTAATAGGGAAGCTGCAAAATATTATCATTCATGTTTGCTGACAAAAGCGGCTGCGGCACAGCTTAGCTATCTTAAGCAGCGTGGATTATCGGCGTCGACAATAAAACGGTTTGGACTAGGTGCGGCTCTTAAGCAGTATGACGGGCTTTTAAGACATCTTAAATCGCTGGGGTATTCGCCGCAAGAGGCAGAGACGGCAAATCTTGCAGTAAAGGGAAGAAATGGGTACAGAGACAGATTTTTTGATAGGGTCATGTTCCCGATAATTGACCTCAGGGGAAATGTTATAGCATTCGGCGGCAGGATCTTGCCAGGAGTTGAGGGCGCAAAATATCTCAACACGTCAGACACGCCGGTATTTAAAAAGAGCCGGAATTTATATTCGCTGAATATTGCGAAAAACTCAAAGGCAGATTATTTCATTTTAGCAGAGGGATATATGGATGTAATAGCGCTGCACCAGGCGGGATTTGACAGTGCGGTGGCAGCGCTTGGCACGGCCTTTACAGCTGAGCAGGCCAAGCTTATGTCAAGATATAAATCCTCGGTAATACTTTCGCTCGACGCCGACGAAGCGGGACAAAAGGCTGCAAGCCGAGCAATAAGCATATTAAATGATGCGGGGATAGAGGTAAAGGTACTTAAAATTCCAGGGGCCAAGGATCCGGACGAATTTATAAAGAAATTTGGCGCTGAGCGCTTTAAAGGACTAATAGAGGGCGCATCGAACGACACTGAATTCTTTTTGCTTAAGGCGAGGGAAAAGCACGACACTGATACGGCCGACGGGCGTCTCTCGTTTTTAAACGAGGCTGTAGATATACTTGCGGCGGTAAAAAATCCGCTGGAAAGGGATATATATGCCGGCAAACTTTCAGACGAGTTTGATGTGTCCAAAACTACACTGATTTCGCAGATTAAAAGCACAGCGAACAAAAATATGCGTACAGAGCGGAAAAAAGCCGAAGCAAAAATAATAAATCCATCATATCACCGTGATGATGTAAATCCTGAACGCACAAAATATCCGAAAGCGGCGCACGCAGAGGAGCGGCTTATAAAAATACTTATAATGCATCCAGACTTATTTGATAAAATAACATCTCATATAACCGCTGATGACTTTGTGACGGATTTTAACAGGAATGTTTTTAAATCAGTGTGCAATGCTCTTTTGGAAAACAGCGTTTTCGACATATCCTACATAAGCGCTGATTATAATCCGGCGCAAATGGGAAGAATAGTTGAAATAATGAATTCCGGTGTAAAATCCGCAGATGCAGTAGCGGAATGTGTCGACTTGATAAAAGTGATTAAATCGGAGAAATATGAAAAGGAAAGGGGAGACCCATCAAGCTGGTCAGACAGTGATTTTTTAAGTGAGCTAAACAGGCTTCGTGAAAATAAAGGGGGAAATAATTAGTGATAAACGAAAAGAACACTGAAATTTTAGAAGAGGCAACGGCGCTTGAAAGAGGTAAGCAAAGCGGCGATAAAACTGTTGAGAAAAGCGAAAATAATGCAAAAAAAGAGTCTTATGAAAAGTTAGAAGATATAGAAAGCGTTGACGATGATTTGTCTGATGTTGATTTTATGGATTTAGACTCTATAGAGCCGACGCACGACGAGCTTGTAATAGAAGAGCAGGAAGCGGAAGAATATGAAAATGACGTAACGAATGTCGACGGAGTAACTCTTGACGACCCTGTGAAGCTTTATTTAAAAGAAATAGGCCGTGTTCCTCTGCTTTCGTCAGATGAGGAAATTGACCTTGCAATGAGGATAGTGGACGGTGATAAGGAGGCTAAAAAACGTCTTACAGAGGCGAACTTAAGACTTGTTGTAAGCATAGCAAAAAGATATGTTGGTAGAGGCATGCACTTTTTAGACTTAATACAGGAGGGCAATGTCGGACTTATAAAGGCGGTAGAAAAGTTTGACTATACAAAGGGCTTTAAATTTTCAACATATGCAACATGGTGGATACGTCAGGCGATAACCAGAGCAATAGCCGACCAGGCGCGCACAATAAGAATACCTGTACACATGGTGGAAACTATAAACAGGCTCAAAAAGGTGCAGAGTCAGCTGCTGCATGAAAATGGCTATGATCCTTCTGAAGAGCAGATAGCAGAGGTAATGAGTCTTCCGGTGGAGCGCGTCCGCGAAATAATGCGTGTAGCGCAGGAGCCGGTATCTATGGAAACTCCGATAGGTCCTGAGGAGGACAGCCGACTGATGGATTTTATAAAAGACGAGGATGCCATGGCGCCAGACGAGGCGGCTCTTAAAACAATAACTAATGAGGATATTGACAGTGTTCTTAAAACGCTTACGCCAAGAGAAGAAGCTGTCATAAGGCTGCGTTTCGGACTTGAGGACGGCAGATGCCATACTTTGGAAGAAGTTGGTATGGAATTTCATGTAACGCGCGAGCGCATACGCCAAATAGAGGCCAAGGCGCTCAGAAAACTGCGCCACCCTGTACGCAGCAATAAGTTTAAGGACAAATAAATTTTATATTTATAAAATTTAAACAATTCTTTCCATTACATATATAGATATCAAAAGCGAATATTAAAATTATAAACTTTAATATAATTAAGATATTAACGGATTATATGCTTGCCTGAAAATTAATCAGACAAATATTTAAAGAGAATGCACGCGGGCTTAACATTATGTAAACTTATTAAGCCGACGTCATATAAAATTTAGGCAACTTTTTTAATAACCGCGGTGATGGAGGAAATGTAATGGATTATATCAATAAAGAAACGATATCGGAGACAGGTAAAGCCGATGGGAATGTCGCGACATCTTCCTTTCATCCTATATGTAAGCCGAACAGCGAGGAAGACGATAATGTAAGCAATCTTTATAATGAATTTAAAAAGAATGGCTTAAGCATAGAAAAGCTATCAAATGAAGCAGAGGATATTGACACAGAGGAAGACAGCGATTATGTATTTTCTCAAGCGAAAGGCGCAAGTAATTCTGTTGCGGCGTATCTTAAGGAAATAGGCGGCTCAAGGCTTTTAAGTGCAGAAGAGGAAGAGGCTCTTGCCAAGCGTATAGAAAGAGGCGATGAGGAAGCCGAGCATGAACTTGCTGAGGCAAATCTGCGTCTAGTAGTAAGCGTAGCAAAGCATTATGTAAACTTAGGGCTGCCATTTACCGATTTGATACAAGAGGGAAATATTGGGCTTATAAAAGCGGTAAAAAAATATGATTATCGCAAAGGCTTTAGATTTTCAACATATGCAACATGGTGGATACGCCAGGCGATAACCAGAGCGATAGCCGACCAGGGGCGTGCTATAAGGCTTCCGGTGCATATGATAGAGGAAATAAACCGTATGGTGCGCATAAGAGCGGCATTTTTAACCGAAAACGGACGTGAGCCGAGTATAGAGGAGTTATCTAAAATAATGGATATTCCTATAAAGAGGCTTAAAGAAATAATAGAGATGGATAAAGACCTTGTATCAATAAATACTCCTGTAGGAGATGATGAAGACGCTCAAGTCGGTGACTTTATAACCGATGAAAGAAATAATATATCTGGCGAAGTCGACAACAAACTGCTTAAAGAGGGCTTGCTTAAAGCAATAGATAAGCTAAGCGATAGAGAAGCCGCAATACTCAAAATGAGATATGGCTTAGACAATGGAAAGGCACATACGCTTGAAGAAGTGGGAAAGCACTTCAATATAACTAGGGAGCGTGTAAGGCAGATAGAAATAAAGGCACTGCGCAAGCTTAGGCGGATAAGGACATCACAAGGCAGGCTTATAGATTATATGTAGAGTTAAATACATGTAATTTAATGATATTTTATGAGGAAAAACAAAACGGAAAGATAATAAAATATTGAATGACGCAAAATTTGTGATAAAATAATATTTAAATCCAGTTTTTCTATGGAGGAAATAGTATGCAGCTAAACTTAGAAACAGATTATGCAATACGACTGGTCAGTATTCTTTGCGAAAGCAAGGAGCGGATAAGTGCGTCTGAAATTGCAAGGCGTACAGGTGTAACGCTTAGGTTTTCTCTCAAGATACTTGGCAAGCTGGCGCAGAGCGGCATAGTAAAATCCTATAAGGGTGCAAATGGTGGATATGTGGTAAATAAAGCTCCAAAAGATATATCGTTGCGCGAGGTTGTAACGGTTATGCAGGGACCGATTGAGATTAACAAATGTACTAAGTCGGATGAGCTTTGTACAAATCCTAATAGTGCAGAATGTCGTTTTCGCGCATTTTTTGCACAGCTGTCTAAAGAAATAAATGATAAAATGGAAAAAATGAGATTTGCCTAAATTGAAATAGTATATTTGCTGTGTTATAATAACTTAGTACGCTATGCAGTAAGATATTTAAATTAAAAAGTACGTGCATATGAAGTCTACATAGTAACATAGCTTTTTTAAACTGGCTGATGTTTTATTAAATACTATAATTTGGAAATTAAATTGCGGGATACATAGGTGAACCCGCTTTTTAGCACGCTTATTTAATTAAAACAGCCGCTCAAGCGTGCTTTGCGGACTGATGTACAGCTTATTTAGGGCTAATAAAAATAAATTTGGAATTTATAAATTGATTAATTGGCACAAGCCTTTTAAATAACAGCCATATATACGGCGGATAGGAGAATACATATGAAAATAGACGTTACATTAACGAAACATCCTAAGGAGAAGCCGGCAGATGAGTCCAAACTAAGCTTTGGCAAACTGTTTACCGACCACATGTTTATTATGGATTATGATGAGGGCGAGGGCTGGCATTCACCGCGTATAGTCCCATACGGCCCGATAGAGATAGAGCCTTCTGCAATGTGTTTGCACTATGGTCAGGAAGTATTTGAGGGACTGAAGGCTTATCATACAGCCGACGGCAGAAAGCTGCTTTTCAGACCTGATAGAAATATGGCGCGTATGAACATCTCAAATGAAAGGCTTTGCATACCGAAAATTGATGAGAAGTTTGGGGTAGAGGCAATTAAAAAGCTTGTTGAAGTAGACAAGGACTGGATACCAACAGCTAAAGGAACTTCTCTTTACATACGCCCGTTTATTTTTGCAGTTGATCCGATGATAGGTGTGCATCCGGCAAAGCATTTGAAGTTTATAATTATTCTCTCTCCGGTCGGCGCTTATTATCCAAAAGGAATTGACCCGGTTGATATATATGTAGAAACCAATTATGTCCGCACTGTTCGCGGCGGGATGGGCTTTGCAAAAACGGCAGGCAACTACGCCGCGTCTCTTAAAGCGCAGGATGAGGCTGAGAAAAAGGATTTCACTCAGGTGCTGTGGCTGGACGGTGTAGAGCGTAAATATATTGAGGAAGTCGGAACCATGAACGTCTTCTTTATAATAAACGGTAAAGCTGTAACTCCTTCACTTGACGGCGCAACTCTCGCCGGCATAACAAGAATGTCATCTATGGAGCTTCTTAGAAAATGGGGCTATGATGTCGAAGAGCGGAGAATATCGATAGACGAGGTGGCTGAAGCGGCCGCTGCCGGACATCTTGACGAGGCTTTCGGCACTGGTACGGCGGCAGTAATATCTCCTATAGGCAAGCTTTGCTGGCACGATAAGGATATTGTTATAAACGGCGGAAAGATAGGACCGATAACCCAGCGGTTGTATGATACTCTAACGGGCATACAGTCCGGCGAGCTTGAAGATGACATGGGCTGGACGGTAGAAATCTGATTTCATAAAAATAATACATGTAAATATAGAATCACTCATTGCCAATGTAATCGACAGGAAAAATATAGCTTATGCTTTGCTGTGGGGCTGACAAAAGCGGTAAGATTTTTCTGATATACACGGTTTTGAGTGATTCTGTTTTTATTTTGGAATATACATTGCTGCAAATATTACGAATACAGCTGAGAAAAAACAATGACAGTATTGTTGAAAGGGCCATTTAACCAGAAAGCTGGTATTACTGTTCTATGCCGAAATGCTGTGCGGCCTGACGCTCAAACGGAAAATCTTATGGCTGCATGTACTACGCTTAGAGAATACCACATTTTTAAGCAAACGCTCCGGAATTTATAATAAGGACATTTTATAAGTCCTGAAATTTATTGTAAAAGTTATAAGCGCATTAAGCGGTACGAAACAAATAGCGGGAGGCAACACGAATGAAGATGCTTATTACAGGCGGAACGGTGTTTGTCAGCAGATATACGGCGGAGTATTTTGTGTGCAGGGAACATGAGGTGTATGTAATAAACAGAGACAGTCGGCCGCAGCCAGAGAGGGTCACGCTGGTAAAAAGCGACAGGCATTCGCTGAAAGGCTCCTTAAAGGGCATGCATTTTGACGCGGTGCATGGATATATGCGATTATAATGAAAAAGATATAGGCGGGCTTTTGGAGACTTTCGACAGCTGTGACGACTATATTAAATTCATTGATGAAAATATTGCCGCCGCACTGCATGCAGTATAGCGGCTAAGCTTAAGACTCACGGCACTTATGCCACGACGTATAAATTCTGCGGGCCGGATAACGATATAAAGTGTACAGAGAGAAATATATCGCGATATATAGTGTGTGCGCTATTGACAAAAATCCTGGGAATAGTGTATATTGAAAAGTGTTAAATTGTAAAGCGGAGGTAGGAAATGCCTAAAAAGGGACAAGTCTACGGCAACGAAAGCATATCGGTGTTAAAGGGCGCCGAGAGGGTTAGGAAGCGTCCGGCTGTTATTTTCGGCTCTGATGGGCTGGAAGGTTGCGAGCATTCAATATTTGAGATTATTTCAAATTCAATAGACGAGGCGCGCGAAGGCTTTGGAAAAAAGATAACGGTCACGCGTTTTGAAGACGGCAGTGTACAAGTAGAGGATCATGGCCGCGGCGTGCCGGTGGACTTCAACACTAAGGAGCAGAAATACAACTGGGAGCTGGTTTACTGCGAGATGTACGCCGGCGGCAAATACACAAATGAAGAGGACGGCAGCTATGAGTATTCGCTGGGTCTTAACGGATTGGGACTTTGCTCCACTCAATACGCTTCGGAATATATGGATGTTGAGATAAAGAGGGATGGGAAAAAATACACCCTTCACTTTGAGCACGGCGAAAACGTCGGCGGACTGAAATCAGAGCCGTATCCCGGCAAGGATACCGGCACAATAACGAAGTGGAAGCCGGACATTACAGTTTTTACAGACATAATGGCGCCGGTGGATTATTATTTGGATACTTTAAAGCGTCAGGCGGTAGTAAATCCGGGACTGCTGTTTATATTTAAAAATCAGAACGGCGCAAAATTTGACACATATGAATTTATATATAAAAACGGTATAGCTGACTATGTGGCTGAGACGGTAGGCGAGGACGCTCTTACATCAGTACAGTATTGGGAGACGCAGCGCAAGGGGCGCGACCGCGATGACAAGCCTGAATATAAAGTAAAAATCAACGTTAGCCTCTGTTTTTCTAATCGTGTACAAATAAAGGAATATTATCATAATTCCAGCTGGCTGGAGTATGGCGGCGCACCGGAAAAGGCGGCGCGCAGCGCATTTGTATCACAGATAGACGCGTATCTTAAGCAGAATAATAAATATCAAAAGGGCGAAAGCAAGGTTACCTTCGGCGATATTGAGGAATGCTTATGTCTTGTAATATCGTCATTTTCGACGAGAACGTCTTATGAAAATCAGACTAAAAAGGCAATAAACAATAAGTTTATTCAGGAGGCTATAACCGACTTTTTAAAGCACCAGCTGGAGGTATATTTTATAGAAAACCGGCAGGATGCTGAAAAGATAGCAGAGCAGGTGCTTATTAACAAGCGCAGCAGGGAGAAATCGGAAAAAGAGCGGCTGAATATAAAGAAGACGCTGCAGTCTGCCGGCGGCATGCTGGACAGGGTACAAAAGTTTGTTGATTGCCGCAGCCGCGATATAAACGAACGAGAGCTGTATATAGTTGAGGGTGATTCAGCACTTGGTTCCTGCAAATTGGCCCGTGACCCGGACTTTCAGGCGATTATACCAGTAAGGGGAAAGATACTCAACTGCCTTAAGGCGGAGTATGGCAAAATATTTAAAAACGAGATAATAACCGACCTCATAAAAGTGTTGGGCTGTGGTGTAGAGGTGAAATCCAAGGCTGTAAAAGATCTCGCTACCTTTGACATTGACCAGCTTAGGTGGAATAAAATTATAATCTGCACCGATGCTGACGTCGACGGATTTCAGATACGCACCCTTATACTTACAATGCTTTACCGGCTTACGCCGACGCTGATTGAAGAAGGAAAGGTGTTTATTGCCGAGACTCCTCTGTATGAAATAACCACGAAAGACAAGACGTATTTTGCATATGACGACAAAGAAAAGGCTGGCATACTTGAGGAAATAGAAGGGCAGAAATATGTGCTGCAGCGCTCGAAAGGACTAGGTGAAAACCAGCCTGACATGATGAATTTGACCACTATGAACCCATCTACACGCCGCCTTATTAAGGTTCTGCCGTCGGATGCTGAGTCAACTTCTGAAGTGTTTGATTTGCTGCTTGGCGATAATCTCAAGGGCCGAAAGGAATATATAGCTGAAAACGGATATCTGTATCTCGATATGGCGGATGTGTCATAAATCGGCAAAGAGTTAAATGGGCTGCAAAGCACCAAGTGCTTTAAGGTGAAGCTTTTATCTTTTGCAGTCGATATTCTAATTCCAATGGTAGCGGGCGGCGTTTTGCACATACTGAATTTTTCCGTGCATGACGAAATATCGATGGCGCAACTGCCATTTAAGTATTAGAGAAAGGTTTAAGTTTGCTGCAGGGCAAATATTATTATGTAAACAGGAGAGTGTTTAAATGGCTCCTCGTAAAAGGGCAACACAAAGCAACAGAATAACACCGGAGGAGGCAAATGCCTATATTGCCGGCGCTGGCACGATGGTTGAACAGCAGATTGTAGAAACGCTGGAGAAAAACTATATGCCGTATGCCATGAGCGTAATAGTATCCCGCGCCATACCGGAAATAGACGGATTTAAGCCGTCGCACCGCAAACTGCTTTATACCATGTATGACATGGGGCTGCTTAACGGCTCGCGGATGAAATCGGCTAATATAGTCGGACGCACAATGCAGCTCAATCCTCATGGCGACGCCGCAATTTATGAGACAATGGTGCGTCTGAGTCGGGGATATGCGGCGCTACTGCATCCGTTTATTGATTCAAAGGGCAACTTCGGCAAGGCTTACTCAAGGGACATGATGTATGCCGCATCGAGGTATACGGAGGCTAAGCTTGATGCTATCTGCGCTGAACTGTTTAAGGATATCTCAAAAAATACGGTTGATTTTGTCGACAACTATGACGCTACTATGAAAGAGCCGACGCTGTTGCCGGTAACTTTTCCATCTGTGCTGGTAAATGCCAATACTGGCATAGCCGTCGGCATGGCAAGCTCTATCTGCCCATTTAATCTTGAAGAGGTATGCCGCACTGCCATAAAATATATTAAAAATGGTCATCATGACATTATGTCAACTCTTTTGGCACCGGATTTTCCTGGCGGAGGAATTATACTTTATGATAAAAATGCTATAAAAAGCATATATGATACCGGCCGCGGCAGCTTTAGGGTACGCTCGGTTTACAGCTATGATGCAAAGAGTAACTGTATAGATATAACAGAAATTCCGCCTACAACAACAGTAGAGGCGATAAAGGAAAAGGTAATAGAACTTGCGAAGGCGAAAAAATTGCCGGAAATAAGCGATATACGTGATGAGACTGGACTTAAGGGCCTTAAAATAACAATAGACTTAAAACGCGGCACCGATCCAGACAGGCTAATGCAAAAACTTTTTAAAATGACGACGCTGGAGGACAGCTTTGCCTGTAACTTCAACGTGCTCATAGCGGGATATCCGCGGGTGATGGGCGTAAGGGAACTGCTTGACGAATGGCTGATATTCCGTACTGACTGTGTCCGCCGCCGCGTAAAATATGACCTTGAAAAGGCAGAAGCTAAGCTTCATCTGCTGAAGGGACTCTCAAAAATATTGCTGGATATTGACAAGGCGATAAAAATAGTGCGTGAGACTGAAGCAGAGGATATGGTTGTACCAAACCTCATGATAGGTTTTGGAATAGACGAGGTTCAGGCGGAGTATATAGCAGAGATAAAGTTGCGTCATTTAAACAGGGAATACATTTTAAAGCGCTTAGAGGAGACAGAGCAGCTTAAGTCCAGCATAGCGGATATGAAAGACATACTCGATGACAACGGCCGTGTGCAGGACATAATAATAGGCGAGCTAAATGAGGTAACAAAGAAATACAGTCAGCCCCGACGGACACAAATACTTTACGATTTTGATGAGCTGTCGGACGTTGAGGCGGAGGCGGCGCCGGATTATCCGGTGCATCTTTTCTTCACAAAGCATGGATATTTTAAAAAGATAACTCCGCAGTCACTGCGTATGAGCGGAGCGCAGAAGCTCAAAGAGGATGATGTAATTATACAGAGCTATGAAGCAAATAATAATGATGAGCTGCTGTTCTTTACAAATAAGTGTCAGGTTTATAAATCCTCTGCTGCCGACTTTGAAGATACGAAAGCAAGTGTACTTGGCGATTACGTTGCATCAAAGCTCAATATGGATGAGGGCGAAACGGCAATTTATATGGCTCCTGTAAGCAAATATACGGGATATATGCTATTTGTTTTTGAAAACGGGAAAGTGGCCAAGATTGACATAAAATCTTATGAAACAAAAACAAACAGACGCAAGCTTATAAAGGCGTATTCTGATAAATCGCCGCTTGCCGCCGCCGTTTACCTGCCGGACGGAGACGCGGAAATACTGCTGACATCGTCAAATTCGCGAATGCTGCTGGTACACACCGGCGCGCTGATGCTGAAATCTACTAAAGATACACAGGGTGTTGCGGTTATGACACAGAAAAAAGGGCATAGAGTAGTTTCCGCAAGAGTGTATGCCGAGGGCATGCTGGCAAATCCGCACAGGTACAGGACAAGAACGATTCCGGCGGCCGGCGCGCTTCCCGACAAGGCGGAAAAAGGCGAGCAGCTTACTCTTTAGCTAAAGAACATGTCCTCTTAAATATACTTTTTATATTCGATAGATATTCAAGGTTTTGGAATAGTGGTGCAGGGATGGTACCCGTTTGGAGGCAGAGGACATACGGCCGAACTGCTTGGAGACGAAGTGATCTTGGAAATTGCTGAGACGCATGGGGTGACTTCTGCACAGGTAATTTTGCGTTGGAATTTACAAAAAGGCGTGGTGGTAATACCAGGCTCAAGCAATCCTGAGCATATAAGAGAAAATCTTGATTTATTTGGTTTTGAACTTACCGAGCAAGAAATGAGGCGTATCAACGCGCTTGACAGGAACGAAAAGCACGATTGGTATTAACAAATATATAGTAGTGCTTAAACATATAGAATGGTATATCATTTTGCTAGTTGCAGGAGAATAAAAAATTGTAAAGATAAGGCAATTATCGGAAGCATAATTAATGGTAGCATTGTTCAGGTTCTGCTTTGATAAATAATGTGTGAAGAGGCAAAATCAGGAATTTGTGCACTTAAATTATAGAGCAGAGTGCAATAAAGTCTTAAACAATTGGTTTTGCAAAAGCGTCAAACATACAGAAAATGGGTTTTATACTCACATCCTCAAAAATAGTT
>CAJFJP010000027.1 GCA_904384255.1 Candidatus Timburyella stercoris | reverse complement strand
TATTGAAAGGAGCTGGATGTATGTATCGCTTACCGGGGAAAGACAGAATAGCGGCAGGAAGCGAGTCACAGCATTCCAGCGCTTTTAAACGTACAAATAAAAGCTTTTTAAAATGTATTTTGGCAGGCGGCAGAAAGGCCGCACCGTTAATAGCCCAAGCGGCTAAGATAATAAAAAAGCCTTTTGCGTCGTTTAAATCGCAAGTGCTTGATGTAACGGATAAAAAGGATGAATACAACTCTAAAAAAGGATTTAAAAAGGCAATATACTTTATAAAGCTTGCGGGTTACAGCTTAAAAAGCAGGGATGTTCGTAGAAAAAGTGTTGCGTATATAGCACCGGTCCTTGCTATAGCTGTCTTAGCAGGCTCTTTATATGCATATAGCTCAAGCAGCTATGCATTAGAGGTCACATATAACGGCAGTGTTGTTGCGTATGTTGAAGATGAAGCAGTTTTTAATAATGCACTTATACAAATAGAAACAAAAATAGCGGATGAAGAAGTAAGAAGCAGTATGGATACTTCTGCTTCATTTAGGCTGGTAAAGGTTCCAAGTGAGAAAGTAGCCAATAAGGACAATATAAATGGGATTATATTAAATACTTTTACTCCGGCGCTGACACAAGCTAACGGACTGTTTATTGACGATACTTTTATAGCAGCTTCTGCAAATGCGGATGATATAAACATGGTACTGAATTCTGTGCTTGATTCATACAGAACCGGCGGTGCGGAGAATGTAGCCTTTAATAATAATGTAAGCATTGTTTCAGGTTATTATAGTTGTGATGATGTAAAGAGTGCAGATGAAATAAAAACTATACTGAATACTCCAGTAACAAGGCAGGAGATATATATAACCACTGCAGGTGAAACGCTGAGCAGTATAGCACAGGCGGTATCCTGCGATGTCGGAAGAATAAGCGAGCTCAACGCTGGCATGGGAGAGGCTCCATCTGAAGGCAGCAGTGTAATAGTTGAAGTTCCAAGATTGCCTTACAGTGTAAAGGTAATAAAGAGTGAAAGTTACGAGCAAACTATTGCGTATGATACGGTGGAGACAGAGGACGACAGTCTTGCTGCAGGCACAAGGAAGGTAACGGTGGACGGTGCCGACGGCAAATCGATTATAACAGAAGAGATAATATTTGTTGACGGTGTGGAAGTTAGCCGGAGCCAGGTGAGTGCGCAGGTAATTGCACAGCCGGTTGCAGAGCAGATTTCAGTTGGCACAAAGGAAGTTGTAAAGGAGCAATCAAGGTCTTTGGCAGGCATGTCGGTGCTTGGTGATATGGCTTACCCGGTAGAAATAGTAGATAGGCTGTATATAAGCTCTTATTACGGAGACGACAGGGGACACAAGGGCTGGGATTTTGCCGCTCCAGAAGGCACTAAGATATTTGCAGCAGCGGATGGCGTGGTGAAGAACGTAAACGGTGTTGGAAGTGACTATGGACTTCATTTTATGATAGATCACGGCAATGGCATATGCACACTTTACGCGCACTGCAGTTCAATTAATGTGACGGAGGGGCAGGCGGTAAGCTGTGGAGAAATTATAGCGGAGGTTGGAAATACTGGACGTTCCACTGGAAATCATCTGCATTTTGAGATAAGGGAGAACGGCACCGCAATAGATCCAGCACCTTATCTTAACGCTATAAGATAAATAGAATAAGATAGTAAATGAACAGCGGGGGTATTATTCTCCGCTGTTTTTTTAATCAAAAATACAATTTACAGAAGTAAAGTATTTATTCATTTAAGCAGGCCAAACATGATTTTCTCTTTTTGGCAAATCTACAATCTGTTTTGTTTAAATTAATATAGGCAGAGCGATATACTACTGGTACTTGAAATGAACTATTTATGTCAGTTGTTTACAGTTCATTTTTTAACTTTTGTAATGAGGCCGCCAAATTTACATCATTATATCAAAAGAATAGCGGCCTTTTTATCTAAAGAATTTTATTTTTTTCTCAGAGTCGGTCCGTTTTCTAAGGCAAAAATTAAAGCCGTCAGTAAACTGGTGGTTTTAATAGGCTCTGGAGGAATCGGTACTTGCACCTCTTGTAATTGACAATAAAGGGTTATTACTTCATCCCTTGTTTCACTGTTGGTAAACCAGCATTTTTATTCCTAGTATATTTTTGCAAGCATGATGCCTCCCGGCGAAACTTTCTGCTTGCTTTGCTTGTACGGTCACTTTTGCAGATCTTTTCTTAAACTGCACATATTTTTAAAATAAATCTGCCAAGGCTTTTTCCTATTTGCCACTGACAGAACTACAAGGGGCTTTGCTAAGCCTGATGTCAGCAATAAAAAACAGGTTTGCCTTTTTGCAAACCTGTTAAAAATTAAAATATATTTTTAATGAAAGATTATTTTATCATTCCTGCGACTTCGTCGGCAAAGTTGTCTTCTCTCTTTTCAAGACCTTCGCCGCGCTCAAATCTTACAAAAGCCTTAACTCCGATGTCGCCACCGGCTTCCTTTGAAGCAGCTTCAAGGAACTTTGTAACACTGAGACTGCTGTCCTTAATATATACCTGATCCATAAGGCAGACATCCTGCATATACTTCTTTAATTTACCCATAACTATCTTTTCGGCAATATTTTCGGGCTTGCCTTCGTTTATAACTTGCTCCTTAAGGATAAACTTTTCCTTTTCAAGTACGTCTGCAGGAATATCTTCTTCCTTTAAATAAAGCGGGAAAGCGGCAGCAACCTGCATAGCGACATCCTTAGCGGCCGACTTGTAAGCGTCTGTCTTAGCTACTTCATCGGAAGCGTCCATATTAACCATTACGCCTATCCTACCGTCGCCGTGAACATAAGTAACTACCTTACCCTCGTAACGCGCAAAGCGGCGAATTTTTATATTCTCGCCAATAACAAGTATTTTTTCTCTCACCATGTCAGCAACTGTGTCAGACGAGCCTTCCGGCTTCATTTCCAGAAGTGCGTCTACATCGGCGGGATTGTTGTCTGCAACAACCTTTGCCACAACAGCAACAAACTTCTTAAACTCTTCATTCTTAGCGACAAAGTCCGTTTCAGAGTTTACTTCTATAACTACGCCTACGTTTCCGGCTTCGTTTGTGTAAGCCGTTACAATACCTTCAGCAGCTATTCTTCCAGACTTTTTAGCCGCAGCGGCGAGTCCTCTTTCTCTGAGCAGTTCAACCGCTTTTTCCATATCGCCGTCGGTCTCGGTCAGAGCTTTTTTGCATTCCATCATACCTACGCCAGTTTTTTCGCGCAGTGCCTTAACATCTTGTGCTGTAAATGCCATTATTCTTTCCTCCTGTCTTTCTTTAAAATACCCGCTTAAGCAGAAGCGGGTATTTTTTCTATTTATACTAAATTATTCAGCAGCCTTAACTTCTTCAGCTTTTGCATCATCAGCTGCTTCTGTATTCTCAACAGATTCATCTGCATAGTCGGCCGTAACCTCATCACTTTCTGCCTGAGGAACTTCGCCGGCCTCACCCTGACGACTCTCTATAACAGCAGTTGCTATTGTGCCGGCAATAAGCTTAACAGCGCGTATTGCATCGTCGTTACCGGGAATTACATAGTCTATTTCATCAGGATCGCAGTTAGTATCTACTATAGCTATAACCGGAATACCAAGCTTTTTAGCTTCTGATACAGCAATCTTCTCCTTGCGCGGGTCAACTATAAAGAGAGCGCCAGGAAGCTTCTTCATTTCTTTAATTCCGCCAAGGAACTTTTCAAGCTTTTCTATTTCAAGGTTAAGCTTAATTATTTCTTTCTTCGGAAGAAGATCAAACGTACCGTCTTCCTCCATCTTGCGGAGCTGATAAAGTCTGTCAATTCTGCGGCGAATTGTACGGAAGTTGGTGAGCATACCGCCGAGCCAGCGTGCATTTACATAAGGCATTCCGCACTTTACAGCCTCTTCCTTCATAGACTCCTGCGCCTGCTTTTTAGTGCCGACAAACAGTATATCCTGTCCGGATTCTGCTATCTCATAAGCAAATTTGTAAGCCTCTTCGAGCTTTTTAACGGTTTTCTGCAAATCGATGATGTATATACCGTTGCGCTCTGTGAAAATGTACTCCGCCATTTTCGGGTTCCATCTTCTGGTCTGGTGTCCGAAATGAACGCCGGCTTCCAGAAGCTGTTTCATTGATACTATTGCCATAATAAAATCTCCTTTCGGTTTTTACCGCCGCTGAAATCATATTAAACTGCCGCCGTTTTCAACGGACCCGACAGATAATCATCCAGCGTGTGTATTACTGTGTGATTATAGCACATTCGGCTCTGATTTTCAAGTATTTTTAATGATAATAATATGTTTTACCCCGTTATTTAACAAGTTTTTTCGTAGACTTGTGAGTAATTGCCTTTACTAGCACTATATCACCAATATTTATTTTACTGAATACAATACCTATAGGGCCTGTACTGCCGACAAACTTCAAATAGCTTTAAATTACAAATCTAATCCCATTACCGAACTTGCATAATATACAGCGCCGTTTTTGAGAGAACTATCTCTGATATATCCAAAAGATTGACGCATTGTTGTAATATTATTCTTTACGGCGTAGTGGTAAAGTTTTAAAAGCAACACCTATCCATGTCAGGATTTATGTGGTATTGCGGGCCTTTAAATTATTAAAAAACGGCAGATTAAATGCTGAAAAATCCGCATATTTTATCATTAAAAAGGGGGCAGATAAAATGGAAGGAATTGACCTTACTCCAATAATAAACGCGGTTATAATGCTTATTACCGTTATTATTACCGCTTTTTTAATACCATGGATTAAGAGCAAAACAACGGAATCTCAGCAATGCTCGATGATTTCATGGGCGCGTATTGCAGTAGCGGCGGCTGAACAGATTTTTACCGGCGACGGACGCGGAGAAGAGAAAAAGCAGTATGTACAGAACTTTCTTGAAGAGCACGGCTTCAAAATTGACGAAGCCAGCGTCAGCAATCTGATTGAGGCCGCAGTACAGGAGCTGAAATCCGGCAAGCTGACATTAAAATAAAAAATTTACTCTAAAGGAGGCTTACTATGAATCTTCATACACTTATATTTACAAATAACGACTGCTACAAGGCTGGGAGAAGGATAACCGTTAAAGGAATAATGGTGCATAGTACAGGGGCAAACAATCCAAATTTAAAAAGATATGTAGGTCCTGACGACGGCCTGCTTGGCGAAAACATTTACGGAAATTACTGGAATACTCCGCGTCCTGACGGCAAAGAGATATGTCCGCATGCCTTTATAGGCAAGCTTAAAGACGGCAGTATAGCGACTTATCAGGTTCTGCCATGGGATATGCGTGGCTGGCACTGCGGAAGCGGCAGCAATGGAAGCGCAAATAACAGCCACATAGGATTTGAAATATGCGAAGACGGCCTAACCGACGCCGACTATTTGGACAAGGTATATAAAGAGGCGGTCGAGCTGTGCGCGTACCTGTGCAGGCAGTATAATCTTAATCCACAGGCCGACGGCGTAATAATAGACCACAGCGAGGGCCATGCTCGCGGTATTGCCAGCAATCATTCAGATGTGGGCAACTGGTGGCCTAAGTTTGGAAAAAGCATGGACGCTTTCAGAACTGATGTTGCCGCTGCCTTAAATAGTCAATCTCAGGGCGGAGATAGCTTAGACGGAGACAATAATAATGCTCAGCCGGACGCCGGTGAAGTAAAGATAGGCGATATTGTGCAGTTTAAAGGCGGCCCGCACTATGTAAGCTCAGACGCCGCCAAGGATAACGGAAAGCCAAAAGCAGGTCCGGCTAAGGTAACAAATATCAGTATAGGCGCAAAGCACCCATATCATATCATTCACACAGACGGCAGCAGTAATGTCTATGGCTGGGTCGATGCTGATAAAATATCAAAATAGTAATTGGCAAAAGCCTTTATTGCCTGCTTAAGCGCTCAACTGGATTATTATTGGAACAGAGAAATCTTTAATGTAGAATTTTTCCGTTGAGCCGGTTTTCGCAAAGCAAAAGCATAGAGGATAGCAAACATTTGAGTGTATCACACGGATTGCCGGTTATAGCGGAACCCGTTTGCCGGCAGTAGAGTGTTGTAATGCGATAATAAATTAAGTGGAACAAGCCAGTGAACCTTTTTGGATCCTGACCAGCATCCAGTTTAGTGCTGGTCTCGGCTAATGTTTGCGCTATTTCTGTTCCGGATATAAATTATCTAATTAAAAGCTTATAAAAATCAGGTTAAATAAAAACCGGCGCTGTTTTTTACAACAGCGCCGGTATATTATTGGGTGTTTACCTGTACCATACATCAGGGTATAAAATATTCGGATTTTCTGTAATTTCGCTCACATGAACTGTGGATTCTTCACCCGGACGCACTTTTCGACCCATAACAACCAGACGAAAATTATCATATTCATATGAGCATGTAGATAGCGTAATTATTGTATCATCAGCTTGAACATCTACAGGCATATTATAAAACGAGCGTTTTCTGCATTGCTCTATAAATTCAAGGAATTCTTCTTGTGTATTAAAATTGGGATTCCTGTAATCAAATATTTCGCCGTGCTTCTCAAGTGTATTTGTTATAAACACCGCAAATATCAGATAATTTGCCTCTTCATAAATAGTGTCGAACTGTATTATTGGCCATTTTTTTATACCGCTGATTTTTTTTAGCTCGCGCAGGTTGCCAAACATCTCGCCATTTTTCTGGTGATGACCGTAAAGCGTCATATTTTGAGTCATATATCCGGGTTCAACCTTGCAGCGAAAATCCATAAATATGGTGCCCTTTGCACTATATGAACCGCTAAGACTTCTGTGTAGATAATATTCGTTGCCCGTTTCAGGGTCGTTTCTAAGCACTACAGGATATCCCTCTATAAGCCCGGGTATACTTATCCAACCAATGACCTCACTATTTTTGCTTAGTAGAGATGTCCACGCCTCATGATTACTGCCAACATCCAAATGATAATATTCCGGATCTGCAGGCTTGATTTCAGGCTCAGTCTCGGTAGCAGGAACTGCATTTTTTGTCTGAGCATCAGCCCAAATAGCAGCCATTTCGCTTATGCGCGGATATATCGCGGCGCCTATTGCCTTATCTGCCAAATAACCTTCCGTGCAGCTAAAAAACAAAATCGGTGCCGTAAGCAAAAGAGATATAATAACTTTTAATGCTTTCATAATATCCCGCCTATGTAATATCTGCACATATTATATCAAAAACCGGACTTTGATAATAGTAGTTTTTCGAAATACATCCGAATTTTGAACAATGGTGGGAAAATAAGAGAAAACTATTTAAGGTTATTAAGCTCTGCGCTTTCTTTCAAAGAGGACCATACAGCCAAGGCCGCATACGCCGGTAAGCAGAAGCGCAATGCACACTGCTAAGCTGCTGTTGTCGCCTGTCTCAGGGTTTGTCTGGCTTGAAGAGCCTGCATCGCTGCTTGAACTCGGTGAAGATGAACTTCCGGATGGTTCACTTGGCGCTGTAGTGCCGGTTGCCGGGATTTCTACTGCATCCTTTGCGTAACCGCAGACGGTGCATTCCTCATGCTTTTCTCCGGCCTCTGTAGCTGTGGCTTCCTTATCGATTACCCATTCAAATGTGTGCTCAGCTTCATTGGCCTTTTCACCGCAGTCACATTCGTTCCAGTGATTTGTTTCGTCGTATTTCCACTCTGTGCCATAGTTATGAGTATGCTCAAGCTCCGGAATTTCGCCCGTCTCAACATCGCCGCAGACCGAGCAGGTACGCTGCTTTTCGCCCTTTTCTGTCTCGGTGGCTGGCTTTGTTACTACCCATTCGCCATAGCTGTGACCGTTAGCGTCGACATATGTATCAACATAGCTGTCCTGGCAGATAGAACAGGTATGTGTGGTATAGCCCTGCTCTGTGCAAGTTGGAGGAGTTACGGTATCAACATAGCTGTGCTCGGTTATTGTAACCTCAGACGCCGTGCTTTCTGCTTCTGCAGAAACTATCTGACCGTCCGATGCGATTACTTTTACTGTATAACTGCCGCTCTCCGAAACGCTCAGCGTGCTGCTTGTCTCACCTTCAAGCAATTCACCGTCTTTATACCACTGATAAGAATAGGTGACTCCGTCAAACTCATGTGAAGCCTCCGCCGTAAGTGTAACAGAGGAGCCAATATGTGCCGACAGTGAATCCGCTGTTACAGAAATGCTCGGAGTGTTCAGATTCCAAGAAGCTATTAGGTATATAAGGCTGCTTTCAACTGTATCTGTATCAAAATTCCAAAGAGCTTCTGTATCTTCATTTATCCAACCGGCAAGCGTGTATCCGGTCTTAGTCGGGGCAGGTACATTTGCTGGGTCAATTTTTGTGCCCATTACTACGCCCTGACGGAAGTCTATGTATTCTTCTTCTTTATCTGCATCGGCATAGAAGTAAACTATTCCTGCTTTTGCCCATTTCATGGTTTGCCCGTCAATTACCAGTGCTGAAAAAATTGCATCTGATGCAAAATCGCTTGCCTTGGGAGTAACGCCAGCAGCGTATTCAACAGCGACAATATCGTATGCATTGTTGCTTCTGCTTATAACAACAGGACTTGCTGGGTTAAACTCACCTGTTACCTTAATTACATATCCGTCCGGATAATCATTATGGAAGAAAACATTTCCTGAAATGGACGGACTTCCACTCAGCTCAAGCGTTGGATAACCTTCGCTGCCGTTTATGCCGTAAATAGCTATGGCATTTCCATTATCCTCAACAACTGATGTATTGTCGGATATTGTTCCTCCAGAAATGCGGATAATTGTTTCACTGTCATAATAATATCCGAAAATACCTGCACCGGTACTGTCGGAGGTGTTGCCGGTTATGGATCCGCTTATCATTTCAAAAACAGTCGGAGCACCGTCGGAATTGGTAAAGCCCTGAACGAAAACACCGCCGCCGTTGCCGCCAGATGCATTGTTTTCAGTTATAGATGCGCCATCTAAAATTGTTTTTGCTCCGCTTACAGTAGATACACCGCCACCACTCGTCGCAGTGTTATTTTTTATTTCAGCAGTGCCTGTTAATGTAACAGTGCCTCTCTCGTTAAAAATACCGCCGCCGGTATAATTCTCTCCAGCAGAGTTTGAGGAAATCTCGCCGCCGGAAATAACAGTCGTACCGCAGTTGTCTATACCACCGCCGCCATATACGGCTGTGTTGCCGCTTATTGCGCCGCCGCTCATATTCATAAAGCTGTTTACATTTACATATACAGCTGTAGCCATGTTATTTATGAGCTGTGTGCCTTCTTCAACATTTAAAGTCGCGCCGCCGCTGACAAAGATTAAATATCCAGTCGAGCTGGTATTTGCAATTTTATTACCATCAATAGTGACATTTGCAAGCGTAAGCTTTGCGCTGCTTCCGTCAACCGAAATAAGCTGGTCAAAATAGTTGTCGGCTCTCTTTATAGTAACTCCGCTTATGGAAACTTCAGAATTTATGGTAACTTTTCCGCAGATGTAAATTACGCCATCGTTGGCTACAAGGCCTGCTGCCTTTTCCAGCGTTTTTACTGCATTTGAAGCGTCGGCGCCGCTGTTGGCATCATTGCCCGAGACCCCATCTACATAAATGGCGTCCAGACGTTTTATATCAACCGTAACCGTGCCGTCGGGATTTTCTACTACTTCAAGTCCTTCACCTGCACAATCGGCAAGGCCCGTAATGTCATCGTTGAAAGTGCCGCCATTTACCGTTAATATGTCGGATATAGTCTCTCCGCTGTCAGCACCGGCTTTCAGATCGGCTACTGCAGGGGCGGTGAAGCTTCCACTGATAATTGTGTTTTCAGGATTGTGCCTTCCGCAGAAAATTGCCGTACCGGCCTCAACTGAGGGACCTTCAGCGCCCTGCGCGCCTATCGTCGCATTTTTGGTTTGGAAGGCATATGTACCGGCTGTTATAGTTCCGCTCGTTACTTTAACTTCCACATCTGAGTCAATCGAATAAATCGCCGTGCCAGCTGACTCTATTTTGCCGCCGGAAACCGTCAGCTCTTTTGCGCTGGTATTCGCATAAACAGCGCCAAAGCTTTCGCTTGTGCCGGCCGCAGAAACGGTGCCTCCGGTCTGCCGGTATATTCCATTTACATAAACTGTTCTGCTGCCTACCGTATTCTCAACAATTCCATTTGAAAAATCGAATGTGCCCTTAGAATTTACGTAAACAGCATAACCGTTGCTGGCAGTATGCCGTATTTCGCCGCCGGACATTGAGCCTGTACCATTTAGGTATAGAGCTTGGCCCATATTGGAAACACTTTCTAAAGTTCCGCCGGTCATGGTAAAGCTGCCGTTTGTATTGACAAAAACAAGGGACTGCGAACTCGCCGTTGTGCCCTCGTTTGTCATTTTGCCGCCGCCTTTGCTGTCCTCAATTGTCAGCGAGCCTGAATTAACGAAGTAAAGATATCCAGATGAAGCACTGTAGGTAACGGTATAACCGTTCAAATCTAGAACAACCTTTTTGCTGCTGCCGGATATCATCGTCTGACTGCTCACAGTTACATTGCCAGTCAACCGGTATGAACCGCTGGATGAAGGCAGTGAAGTGCTGCTGCTCCAATCGGTGTAGGTGTCGGCTGTCGCTATTGACCTTGATGCAAACGCCATGCTGGGGAACAGCGTCAGCAGCAAAGCAAAGGCGACAAATAAAGCCGTCCACTTTTTCTGCTTAAACCTTTTCATTTTCCTATCTCCCTTTCTTTTATATAAGATTTTATTGTGCCGCAGAAATGTAAAAGACATATCCAGCCCGTACTAAATCGTGCAGGATATGTCTAATAAATTTGTTGTATGCACCGCTTGACAAAAAAATCTGACAGCGTTACGCTTGGTTTATGTGCTGAAATGACGCCTAAGACTGCCATTTTCCAGCAAGCTCCTTTCTGCATTTACTTATATATAATAAAATACCATATAATGAGTTGATTTTCAAGCTCTAAATCGTAGTATTGTGCGAGTTTTATTTTAATTCAAGAAGTCGATTTTTATTATAATTATGGTGAATATGCGAAATGTGTCGAAAGACAAGAAAAAATATCAAACGAATTGTCTTAAGTGAGGCTTTCATTTTGTTCGGCAGTGAATTTTAATTTTCTATTACTTTAAATTAAAAAAATATAGTTTACTCAAAAATTTCAATTAATATTTTAACTAAAAATATTTTTATTTAAAACTAATTATAGTATATTTTGACAATATAATATTAGCATGGTATAATGATAAAAGTAAAAAATCTTAAGAAAATCTTTCGATTTGTTTATATGTAAATTTTATATAATAGTGGTATCATAATGCTGTAATAAAAAGCAGGGACTTGTATATAAGATTAAATGCTTTGTATCTATAAATGTTTACATTAATAATGTGTAATTGATGCAAGAACGAGGTTTAAGTTATGGACGTACAGACGCTGCTTGGATATTTTCAGCAGTATGGCGCTATATTTATATTTGCAGTAGTGTTTTTGGAATATTTGAATTTACCGGGCTTTCCGGCAGGGGTAATATTGCCGCTTTCGGGGCTTATGGCGTCACTGGGCCGAATAGGAATATTGGTTGCAATAGTTGTTACGGTAATTGCGGGACTTTTAGGCAGCTGGGCATTATATGGCTTAGGCCGGGCCGGCGGACATGTATTTTTAAACTGGTTTTATAAGAAATTTCCAAAAAAGAAAGATACAATAGATAAATATATAAATTTTGTGCAGTCAAAGGGCTTTTGGGGTATATTTATAGCAAAGCTTATACCGATGATACGCACGCTGGTGTCAATACCGGCGGGTGCGATGAAGATGGGCTTTTTAAAGTATACAGTAAGTTCAACGCTTGGTATTTTAGTGTGGAATACAGTTTTTATAGCAATAGGATATTTTGCAGGAGAATCGATATTCAGTGCAATTTTATAGCGGCGGGGGCGTAGTTTATGAGAATTGCTATGTTTACAAATAATTATAAGCCGTATACCGGCGGCGTACCGGTGTCGATTGAACGTCTGTCTATGGGGCTCAGGCGTCAGGGACACGAGGTGTATATTTTTGCTCCTTCATACGGCGACAAGAGCATTGACAATGATATAGAGGACGGTTATGTCATAAGATATGCATCTTATAAAAAGCGTCTGGACGGCGGTTTTGTAATACCCAAAAGCTCCGACCCGCTTATAAAGAAAGAGCTTAAGCGAATAAATCCTGATATAATACACACACATCATCCAATGCTGATAGGCAGCAGAGCGGTTGAGCTTGGCGCGAGGTATTCAATACCAGTAGTATACACGTACCATACAAGGTATGAAGACTATCTTCATTATATAAGCCTTTATCGTAAAATAGAGGAGCTGGGCGAAAGGGGCAGCGGCATAGCTGGCAAAGCAGCTGAAAAAATAGACATTTTAAGTAAAAGAAAGTTGCTTACAGCGTATATGCGCAGTTTTATAAAAAAGTGTGACCTTGTATTTTCGCCATCTCTGTTGACTGAGAGAATAGTAGACGAGCTGAAAACTGGGGTGCCTCAGGTGCGGCTTGCCACAGGTATAGAGGACAGATTTTACTGCGGAGAAAAAGATATTGAGCTCCGTCGCAAGCTTTCAGACGGAAAAAGCTTGGTGCTGTGCACAGTAACGAGGCTGTCGAAGGAGAAAAATATTGAGTTTATATTAAAATCGCTGCGGGTGTTTAAGGAAAGATTCGGCGATGATTTCAAATATATTCTTATAGGCGATGGCCCGGCCCGAAGCGAGCTGGAGATAATGACACATGATCTGGGCATAGCAGACAATGTATATTTTGCCGGTAATATAAACAACAGCGAAATACATAAGTACTATAGTGCCTGTGATATTTTCCTGTTTGCTTCAAAGAGTGAGACGCAGGGCATAGTCCTGTTGGAGGCCATGGCTTCATCTATGCCGGTGGTTGCAGTTAACGCTGGCGGAGTAGAGGATGTTGTTAAAAATGGCAAAAACGGATTTATGACGCCGGAAAACGAATATGATTTTGCAAATAAGTTATATATAACTGCGGCCAATAATATGCTGGATAAACGATATAGCAGAGGCGCAAGGGAAACAGCAGACATGTATACGGTAAATAAGATGGCGCAAAAGGCACAGGAAGGGTATTTATCGGCGATACTTGAACATCAAGCTAAGTTGGGCGTTGCAAGGCGACATACGGCTTAATGTTTTACAGATGTTTGCTTAATAAAAATGTGAAAATAACTTATTATCCCTCACTGGCAGGCCGGCCTTGTAGTTTTGGGCTGGCCTGTTTTATTGGCTTATCAATACACACAATATATTAATTGTATATTTAAATGTATGATAAAAGATGCTGATAGTATTTTCTATAATAAAATCGCTTATAATGGAGTCACTGTTATATTTATATTGCTGCAGAACTGATAAAGATAAAATATTATGTTTTAAAAAGTAGTACGCTGTTATAGTGCATGGCCTTTTACATCGATGAAAGTCTGACGATAAATTAGAGACTGCCGTCAGACAGCAAAGTGAAAAAATTATTTGAGACCCATAACGAGGCGCAATAAATTTTAATAGACGATAAAGAAAAGCAGTTTTACTTCTTGGTCAAATTATATTTGCAGTGAAATCAGCGACTTATTGTACTGCCGGCGGTCGGCTTTGCTTTATTTATAGACTGATAAGAATATTTATAATATAATAAAAGCAAATTGTTATTAGGATATACTATTTTCATTATATCTCTGAATTTGGATTATGATGAGAAAGACTGATATCTATAAATTTGTTAAATTGGAGACAAAGCAGTCATAGTTGCGGATATGCCAATAGTCGGCCTTAAAACGGCATATTTCAGCAGTGCCTGATAAAAACTAGAAATGAAGAGGAAATCGAGATGGACAAATATAACATATTAGTAGTTGAAGACGACAAGGATATACGTGACGGAATAGAAAAGTATCTTTATAATCAGGGCTATAACGTTGTTTTGGCGGCTGACGGCGAGCAGGGGCTTAAGGCAATAGAAGATAATGAAATACATTTGGCGATTGTAGATATAATGATGCCTAAAATGGACGGCATAACAATGGTGATGAATTTAAGGCAGACGCATGACTTTCCGGTAATAATGCTGTCGGCAAAGTCCGAAGATATTGATAAAATAACAGGACTGAATATCGGAGCGGATGACTATGTAACTAAGCCGTTTACTCCAATGGAGCTTATGGCACGCGTAAACTCTCAGCTTCGCAGGTATACAAAGTATAGGAGTGCGGCATCAGCGGACGGAGCGGGACGATCATATACTGTCGGCGGACTTGAGGTAAACGAAGATACCGTAGAGGTGCTGGTAGACGGCGAGCCGGTAAAGCTTACGCCTATGGAATTTAAAATTTTGCTGCTGCTTATAAAAAATCCCGGCAGAGTTTACAGTGCAGAAGAGATTTACGAGCGGGTCTGGAATGAGCGTGCTATAAACACCGATACAATTATGGTGCATATACGGAACATACGAGAAAAGATAGAGATAGACCCTAAAAATCCCAAATATTTAAAGGTGGTATGGGGCGTTGGATACAAAATTGAAAAAGCTTAGAGGCATAGGCATACTGCTTATAGCCGCTGTGATACTTCTGCCTTCAATTTTTACCGTATTATTTTATCCTGCCTTTTACGATGAGGCGGAAGCAATAAATGACACAGAGGAAAGTGTTACGGCTTTAAGCGCAGATTCACTGCTGAAGCTGTATAAGGGCAGCTATGTGCTTTATAAAGAAATGCGCGATCTTACGGATAATAAGCAATATGTTCCGTCTGAATTGTTTTTCGATGAAGAAATGGCTGAAACGGCCGGCGCATCATATGAAGACATAAAATATATAAGAGAGGGAATAAATAGTGTAATATACTCATGGGACCAGGACTTTGGAGAATGCAGGGGACAGTTCGACTATGCAGTTTTTAATTCAAATGGTTCTCAAACATTATCAAATTCAGATAGCAATGTAAGCCTTAGCGAATTTATAAGCAATAAAACAGCAGATATAAAAAACGGTAAATATGCTTTAGTGCTTATGTTGCAGTTCAATGCTGCCGGAGGGCTTACAGTAAACGAATACGGCAGTGGAGATGAAAGCCAAAACTATGACACTGACTTGTATTCAATACACGCAGACAATAGGCTGGCCTCTTCCGCCGGAATAAACAACGAATATGTTTACAGCGTAAAGGCTCCAAAGAATATAACGATAGTCTATGCAATTCCGTCAAAATCAAATTTGTTTTCTACAGTATATATATCTTACCCTACTGCGATAAAGACGGAGGAATATGAATTTTGGACGATAGGAATATTAGCGCTGATAACAGTTTCGGCTATATTGCTGCCGTTTATAAAAAAGCTGGAAATAGGCGAATTTAAATTTTCAAGAATGCCGGCAGAGCTTGCCATAATAGTAATTATACTTATTGCGGCGATTTTGTCATCCGGCATGACGGGAGTGATAGAGCGAACCTGCAGCGGTGAATACAGCGAGATGGCTAAAGGCTTTATCGGCGGCAAATTTTCAGCGATTATCGTCAATATATTTAATGTTGGATTTTGGGCGCTTTTGTTTATGGGCTGGTATGCGGCTGTGTCGTCGCTAAGAAATATATTCGTATGCGGACCGTGGCAATATATAAAGAAGCACAGCTGGATATACAGAATATTTCCGTTTTGCAAGCGTAAATTTTTGCAGCTTTATAATTATATTGCAAGCTTTGACTTTAAAGATAAATCAAACAAAGCGGTGCTTATAGCTGTATTGATTAATTTGGCGGTAGTATCGTTCATATGCTTTTTCTGGGTTGCGGGAATTCTTATAGCCATACCATACAGTGTGGTTGTGTTTATACTGCTCAGAAAATATATGGACGATATAAAAGATAAATATAAAAAGATGCTTGACGCTACAGGGCAAATGGCGAACGGAAATCTTGATGTAAGCATTGAGGACGACTTAGGCCCGTTTAACTCTTATAAAACTGAGATAAAGCGGGTGCAGTATGGATTTAAAAAGGCTGTGGAAAAGGAGGTAAAGAGCCGGAATATGCGTACTGAGCTTATAACAAATGTATCGCATGACCTTAAAACTCCGCTAACGGCCATAATAACTTATATAGGTCTGCTGAAAGACGAAAATATAACGGAGGATGAGCGCAGGAGTTATATAGACACACTCGATAAGAAATCAATGCGGCTCAAGGCACTTATAGATGATTTGTTTGAAATAAGCAAAGCGGACAGCGGCAATGTCTCGCTAAATATCGCCAGCATTGATTTGGCAAATCTGATACGCCAGGTTTATTTTGAGATAAAAGAAAAAAGCGATGAGGCAGGACTGGAGATAAAGCTTAATTTGCCGGAAAAGGCAATTTTACCGCTGGACAGCCAGAAAACATACAGAATTTTTGAAAATCTGTTTATCAACTGCATTAAATATTCTCTTAATGGCACGAGAGTGTATGTGGATATGACGGAAAGGGATGACAGCGTATATGTTGAGATAAAGAATATTGCCGCCGCCGAGCTGAACGGCGTGCGCGCAAATGATTTAACAGAGCGTTTTGTAAGGGGAGACATGTCGAGGAATACAGATGGATCCGGCCTTGGCCTTGCAATAGCAAAAAGCTTTACGGAGCTGCAGAATGGTCATTTGGAAATAAACATTGACGGTGATTTGTTTAAAGTTTCTCTGACCTTTAAAAAGCAGGGAAATATTAATCAGCAGTAAAATTATGGAGCATCTTAAGTAATTACTGCTAGGTGAAGATATACTTTAGTTGCTTTTTACAAAACGTTTGCGTTCTAATTAACTGCTAATAAATTTGATGTTTAAAAAATTATTAAAAAAAGCATTATTGCAATATGGCAGATATATAATATAGAGATGCTATTTTATACACACATAATATGTCATATATCAAAAAGGGATGTGTTAACAATATACTTAGTGCGTTGTAAATATGTCGAAAAAGCTTATATAATGCAAATAGATAAATAAAAATAGTAATGTTCAGCGAAAAAAACGAATAAATATAAATTTTAATGAGGATAAATATGCGCGAGTTGTTGACAAACTGTGTATAAAATATTATAATTCTATTAACTAAATGTGTCAGTGTTTTGCTGAACAGAATGAAAGAGGTTATGTAGATGGATAACAATGACATGAACAACATGAACACAAACACAAATGGTACGAACGAAGTTCCGCCGCAGCAAAATCAGAATTTTTCACAGCAGCCGAACATGAATAATGTTCCTCCTCAGGGCAATCCGTTTTCACAGCAGCCTTTTATGCAGCCACCTGTGATGAATCAGCCTCCTATGCCTTCACAGCCAAGCAAGGGTATGTCGATAGCTGCTTTGGTATTAGGTATTTTAAGCTTAGTTCTGTTCTGGGTTCCATATGCTAACTATGTTATACTAGTTCTTTCGATTTTAGGTGTTGTTTTCGGCGCAAAGGGCATGAAAGACAATGCTACCGGTTCAGGTCATGGCCTTGCAATAGCCGGACTTGTGCTTAGCATAATAGGACTTTGCTTCTGCTTTGTTGGAGTTCTTTGCTCCATCTGTGCATGCGCTAGCTTTTGTGGTGCAGCAAACTCATTAAACAGCTTATATTATTAATGTGAGCTTTTAAAGCTTAAGCTTTAAAGTGCATATGCAAAAGCATATGCACTTTTTTGCATAATATAACGAATTAATAGTTTTTTATATTAGTAACGATGCATTAACAAGAAAAATTTTTGTTTATCTAATAATAAAATTACATTAAAGAGACTCTGAAAGGTAAAAGACTTATGTATCCAATGATTAATATATTTGGCAAAACGATATCTACATATGGAATATGTGCGCTTATAGGCGTGCTTTTGGTGTTTGCGTGGGTATATTTTCTATCGAAACGCCGCAATGCGATTGTTAAAGAGGATGCAATAATAGCCGGACTTGTCTCCTGCATAGGCGTAGTCGTAGGGGGACATATACTTTATGCCGTTACCAATATTCCATATATTGCGAATGTAATAACTCACTACTCTGATTTAGGAGGATTTTGGGAGTTTGCCAAGTATATTGCTGTGGCTTTCGGCGGCCAAGTTTTTTACGGCGGTCTGCTCGGTGGATTATTGGCAGGTTACATATATCTTCGCGCAAAAAAGATGAATGTCGCTGATTATGCAGACCTATTTGCGCCGGCAATACCATTGTTTCATGCTTTCGGACGAATAGGATGCTTTATGGGCGGCTGCTGCTACGGAATGGAATGGGAACATGGCATAACATATACTAATTCTCTTGTTGCTGAAGCAAACGGTGTGCCGCGCCTGCCAATACAGCTTATTGAATCAGGCTTTAATCTTTTGCTGTTTGCTATGCTTGCCTTTTTATTTGTAAAAGGAATTCAAAAAGGGCGTCTTATTGTTATTTATCTAATGACCTATGCCGCTGCAAGGTATATATTCGAATTTTTTAGAGGAGACAGCATAAGAGGAATTTGGCTTGGTTTGTCGACTTCGCAGTGGAT
>CAJFJP010000026.1 GCA_904384255.1 Candidatus Timburyella stercoris | reverse complement strand
GTAGCGGCGGCGCTGATTGCATTTGTAGCGACAGCGCTTTCAGGGAAAATTGTAATTCCAATATTAAGAAAGCTCAAATACGGGCAGACTATCCTTGAAATAGGACCCAAGTGGCATAAGAAAAAGCAGGGCATACCTACTATGGGCGGCATTATGTTCATAATCGGTATAATAATTGCCGTAGCGGCTGCCTTTGCCATAGCACCTATTATAAATGCCGCCGGACTTATGAATGAATCCTCTGCGTCTGAAAATATAATTCCATTTATCTCCGGTATAGGCCTGGCACTTGGCATGGGCGCCATAGGCTTCATAGACGACTATATAAAGGTAGTCAAAAAGCGTAATTTAGGTCTGAGCGCAAGGCAGAAAACAATGCTTCAGCTTATAGTAGCCGTAGCATATTTAATTTCTATTTATATGGGCGGCATGACTTATACAAAAATTCCGTTTATCGGCACATTAGACGTTTCGTCAGGAATAGGGCTTGTTTTTTGGCCGATAGCTTTAATATTTATATATGGATTTGTCAACGCCGTTAATCTGACGGACGGAATTGACGGACTTGCATCTTCCGTGACCTTTGTAGTGGCGGTCTTTTTTATGGTGCTGTCAATATTCCAGTCAAGATATGGCTTTAACATGCTTTCGGCGGCGCTGGCCGGCGGATGTGTTGGATTTTTAGTGTGGAATATGAACCCGGCAAAGGTATTTATGGGAGATACCGGCTCAATGTTTTTAGGCGGAATGGTGGTTGCACTGTCGTTTGGCTCGGGATATCCCATACTGCTGTTTTTAAGCGGAATAATATATCTTGTAGAGGCAATGTCGGTAGTAATTCAGGTGACATATTATAAGCGCACTAAAAAGCGCCTTTTTAAAATGAGCCCTATACATCATCACTTTGAAATGTCCGGCTGGAGTGAAAATAAAATAGTGCTGGTATTTTCTATGGTAACTGTTGTCGGCTCGCTTATAGCGTTTTTGCTCTATATGCTTGGCGCAAGATAATAAGTACAGTGAATATATGCTTATTTGCGGATAATAATTTTAATTTTGCGGCAGAATAACCTACAAATGTAGAAAAACATAAAGAATTGATTATATTAAGAGAGGTAATAGCTATGGCATTGGACGGAAAAAGAAATATAAGCAGGCCCAGCCGCCAGCCGTCCGAGCGCAGGTTTAAGCTTTTCGAGACCGGCAAAATGGATATAACATTTTTTACGCTGGTGGTAATACTCCTTACAGTCGGACTTATTATGCTTTTTTCTGCCAGCTATGTCTATGCTTATACCTATTATGGAAACAGCTATCATTTTATAACGCGGCAGGCGATATTTGCTATTGCAGGACTTGCCATAATGTATTTTGTATCGCGGATTGACTACCACATATACAGAAAAGCGGCATGGCCGTTATATGTACTTTCTGTGCTGTTGCTTATAATAGTCCTCATCCTGCCGCCGACTGTAGGCGATTTTCACAGGTGGATAGTTGTAGGGCCTATAAACTTTCAGCCGTCAGAGATTGCCAAGTTTGCCATAGTTGTTCTTTTTGCACATCTTATATCTAAAAACTACGACCAGATGAAAAGGTTTACTTTTGGCATACTGTTTTTAGGGATACTGCTTTTAGTAGTATGCGGACTGGTCGTGGTAGAAACGCATCTTTCGGCTACACTGCTTATAGGCATGATGGGCGTCGTGCTGATGATAGTCGGCGGCATAAAGCTGAAATATGTTGGAATAGCCGCCATAGCCGGAATTGGTCTCGGAATTTTGGCGATTGTTACAGGCATAGTTGATTACGGCAGTGACCGCATAACCTATTGGCTGCATCCTGAGCAAGACCCTATGGGCCTTGGCTTCCAGACGCTGCAGTCGCTTTATGCCATAGGCTCCGGTGGATTTTGGGGCAGAGGCCTTGGCAACTCAATACAGAAGTTTTTATGGGTGCCGGAGCCGCAGAACGACTTTATATTTGCCATCGTCTGCGAAGAAGTCGGATTTATCGGCGCACTGCTTATAGTCATTCTGTTTGTACTGCTGGTATGGCGCGGCTTTGTAATAGCCATGCGTTCTCCTGACAAGTTCGGCACTCTAATGGCAGTGGGCCTTACTTTCCAAGTAGGACTTCAAGCGGCACTTAATATATTGGTTGTCACAAATACCATACCAAATACAGGTATATCTCTACCGTTTTTCAGCTATGGCGGCACAGCGCTGCTCATGCTGCTAGCAGAGATGGGGGTTGTACTGTCGATATCTCGAAAATGCAATTTGGAAAAACGATAGCAGTTTAAAGTTTTCTCAATATAGAAAAGCTGTATAATACTCATATGCCGAAATGGCAAAGGCAGAGGAATGTAGTTTAATCAAACATTAGGATATGAAAGAGGTGCTGTAGTTGCATATACTGTTTGCCGGCGGCGGCACGGGAGGGCACATTAATCCGGCGCTTGCTGTGGCCGGATACATAAAAAGCAGAAGACCCGATACCAAGATAAGCTTTATAGGCAATTCAAGCGGAATGGAAGCAAAACTTGTGCCGGAGGCGGGCTTTGATTTTTATGGCATAAAGGTGGCGGGCTTTCAGCGCAAAATAAATTTTACCAATATAAAGCGGAATATATATGCGTTTTATCATATGTTTACGTCATCGGCGGAATCGAGCCGGCTGCTTAAAGAGCTTAAGCCGGACATAGTTATGGGCACTGGCGGATATGTAAGCGGACCTGTACTGAGAAAAGCTGCCAAAATGGGTATACGTACGGCTATACAGGAGCAGAACGCCTTTCCCGGCGTGACGACAAAGGTGCTTTCTCAAATGGTGGACAGAGTCATGCTGGCTATGCCAGAAGCGGAAAAATATCTGAAGCCGAAAAATCCTGTGATTGTGACAGGCAATCCTATAAGAGACGAAATACTCATGGCGGACAAGGCAAAATCCCGCCGCGCGCTTGGTCTTGACGAACGGCCGATGATACTTTCTTTCGGCGGCAGCCTCGGAGCAAAAAGACTTAACGAGACTATAGCCGACGTCATGCAGTGGCATTATAAAGATGCAAAGTACTACCATTTCCACGCAACCGGCAAGTTCGGCATAGAGTGGATGCCCGGTCTGCTTGAGCAAAAGGGCGTTATACTTAAGGATAATCCGCAAATACATGTGCAGGAATATATAAACAACATGGATGTGCTAATGTCTGCGGCAGATTTGGTAATATGCCGCGCCGGAGCCATAACTCTGAGCGAGCTGCAGGCGCTTGGCAAAGCGTCTATACTAATACCGTCCCCGAATGTGGCGGAAAATCATCAATATCATAACGCAATGGCACTGGCAAATAGAGGAGCTGCAGCTGTTTTTGAAGAAAAAGACCTTAATTCTGCTGCGATTATAGAGAAAATTTCTAAAATATTAAATAATAAAGAAACGCTTAAAAAAATGGAAAAAGCATCCTTTTCAGGAGCAATTTTGGACTCAAATGAGAAAATTTACAATGTTTTAATGGAATTGTACAGGTCCATGCACTGACACAGCGCATTTTGACTTCGCATAGTATGAAAATGCAGGGTTACCCCTGTGCTATGCGAAAGGGTGCGTTATATGTCAAAACTTATAGTGAAGGGCCGTCAAAGGCTTGAAGGCGTTATTCCTGTTCAGGGCGCAAAGAACAGCGCTCTGCCTATTCTTACTGCAGCGCTTATCTGCAAGGGTAAAAGCGTAATACATAACTGTCCGTCGCTCACAGACACTAAGGCGGCAGTAAGCATACTCGAGCATCTTGGCTGCAGCGTAGTGCAGCTGGGGCATACAGTTATTATAGATTCGACATATGCCGATGGCCATGAAATACCAGATGATTTAATGCGTGAAATGCGTTCGTCTATTGTTTTTTTGGGTGCTGTCGTGGCTCGTTGTGGAAAGGCGGAGCTTTCCTTTCCAGGCGGGTGCGAGCTTGGCCCAAGACCTATAGATTTGCAC
This sequence comes from Candidatus Timburyella stercoris, assembly GCA_904384255.1. Taxonomy (GTDB): domain Bacteria; phylum Bacillota; class Clostridia; order Oscillospirales; family Acutalibacteraceae; genus Timburyella; species Timburyella stercoris. The sequence continues at coordinate 14,838 of CAJFJP010000026.1, read as the reverse complement.
CTTCAGTCACTCAGACAGTTGGGCCTTACTATTGAAGAGGAGCATGGTCATCTTATCTGTCATACTGATACGCCGCTTAAGGGATGCGAGATATCGTTGCCTATTCCAAGTGTAGGAGCTACTGAAAACATAATGCTGGCCGCCTGCACTGCAGATGGCAGGACAGAGATACACAACGCGGCGCGCGAGCCGGAAATAAGTGATTTAGCAGATTTTCTCAACGGCTGCGGCGCAAAAATACACGGTGCCGGCGAAAGCAGTATAATTATAGATGGTGTTAAAACACTTCATGGCGCTGAGCACACAGTTATACCCGACCGCATTGTGGCATCTACATATTTATCAGCAGCGGCAATAACGGGCTCAAGCATAACAGTAACCAATATTATACCGGCGCATTTAAGGCCGGTGCTGCCATGCTTTACAGAAGCCGGATGCGATATAGAGGTAAGCGGTAGAAGCATAAGGCTTATGTCTCCTGAGCGGCTTAACCGCATAAAAAGCGTGCGTACGATGTTTTATCCAGGCTTCCCGACCGACTCTCAGCCGACTACTATGGCGATGTCGACAACGGCAAAAGGAACATCCGTTTTTGTAGAGACGATATTTGACAGCCGATTTAATCATGCCGCCGAACTTGTACGCATGGGCGCCAAGATAAAGGTAGAAGGCAAGGTGGCCGTTGTAGAGGGGGTAAAGTCTCTTTCAGGCGCGGCAGTCGAGGCGGGCGATTTGCGCGGCGGCGCAGCACTCGTGGTTGCGGCACTCGCAGCCGAGGGAGAAACGGTTATAAGCGGAGTTCATCATATTGACAGAGGTTATGAGAAAATAGAAAACGCTCTCTCGCTTATAGGTGCTGATATAATTAGAGCAGATGATAATCAGGAAGCTGAATAAAAGCTGTTAAAGGATATATAAATGAGTGATTATTTATGGAAAGAGATGTAAAATTTAATTCCAATTCAAAGGCGGACAGCGGCCGGCGCAGCAGTAAAGACAAAAGCACTGCCGGCCGCCATAAAGATGCCGACCCGGTAAAGAGCAGCATGAATAAATTGCGTCCAGGTGAGTACGATTATTTCGGATTATACGGCAGCTCTGCTGCCGAGAAATCTCATGCCAAAAACGAAAGACAATATATACCAAGCGACCGCAATGCGAGATCTGGGCAAAGGACATCGGAAAACAAACCCGATGCGCATGCTCAGAAAGATCGCGGCAGCAAATCATCTCGCGGCAAGGCGGAAACCGGCGGTGCAGGAGCTAACCCCAAACCAGCTTCATACAGCGCCGGAAAGCAGGGCGCGTCCGCAAAGAATGCGGACCACGCTTATTCGGATTTTAAAAATATGCAGAAATCCTTTAACAATACTTCGTCCCGAGGCGGCCAAAACCAAAATATGCGCTCAAAAAACGGCGGGGCTAAAACAAACGGCATGGCAGGAAGATATAATAATTCTTCGGGCATGCAGAACTCTTTAAGCAGCGGCGCATCCTCAGGCAACGCACGCTCAAGCGCTGGGTCAAAGAGCACTGCAAGAGGTGTGCCGAGCAAAGCCGGAAGAAAAGAAGCTTTAGCAAGATCTGCAAATTCATCTTCCGGCAGAAGCAGCATGTCAGGAATGCAGACTTTCAGTAAAAGCAGTGATGCCGGTGCATACGGACAGAGCAAAGCATCTGGTTCAAATCGTCAGAATGCTAAAAGAAAAACGTCTGGCAGGGCTGCAAATGCCAATGTAATGGACAAGCCTAAACAGCAAAATGATAATAAAAGAGGAAAGCGCCGTCGTCACGGTTCACCGATACTTCTTTACATTATGTTGATAATTCTTGTAATAGGAATATCGGCAGTGCTTTGCTGTACTGTTTTCTTCGGCGCTGAGAGCATTGAAATATCCGGGACAAGCCGCTACAGTGCAGAGCAAATAATTTCGGCCTCTTCTCTGAGTGCCGGAGATAATATTTTTGTAACCAATACATCCGACGCAGAAAATAAAATTGTAACGCAGCTACCATATATTAAATCAGCTGAGATATCGCGTACGCTGTTTCCGCCAAAGTTCGTAATAACAATAGAAGAGACGCAAGCAAAGTATGTGGCGGAGGACGGAAGTATAGTTCTGGATGATGATTTTAAAATACTTGAAAGCGCCGCTTCTCCGGATATGGATAAGACAGGGCTTACAGTGCTAAAAGGCGCTAATATGGTGTCACCGGAAAACGGAAAGACAGCCGTGTTTGAAAATGAGAATATATATGATATTTTAAAGCAGATTACATCGGAGCTTGACAGGCAGGGAATAAGCGATATAACAAAAATAGATTTAAGCGATACAATGGATATACGCATAATATATCAAAACAGAATATTAATGCTGATGGGTTCAACTGCTGAGCTTGAGTATAAAATGTCATATGCAAAGACTATGCTGACTAAACAGCTTTCTGCTACACAGCAGGGCAAGCTTGACTTGAGTTGGCTGGTGTCGGGAAATTCTACGGTATATTTTACGCAGGGTTCTATAGAAATGTTTGAGGCAGAAAGGAATGATAATACATCTTCCGGCGTAGATGCGCCGGGAAGCGGCACATCATCGGATACAGCAAGTGCTGTATCGTCAGGCACGTCAGGGTCGGCACCGGTCGGAAGTTCTTCTTCCGAAAGTGCATTATCGGAAAACGGAGCATCAAGTTCCAGTAGCTCTGAATAAAAATGAAAGCTTTTTTAACAAAAATAAGTAGATTAAATAAATACTATATGGATGATGAAAAGATAAATTTCAGCAGATTTATATATGTCGCTTTGCTAAGCTGAAAAGTACGGCAAAAAGGGACTTTACAAATATCATTTTAAATCAATTATAATATTTAATGGTAAACAAGTGCACGCAGCACATCTGCAGATACATCAAAATTCAATTAGTTAAAAAGCCGCTTAATTTGCAGAAAAGATTTTTTGTACAAATATGTTAAATTATGCAAACATAATTTTCTGCTAAAATCAGCATTTTATTTGAAAAATATTATTGTGTTTTAGAATATATTATGTTAATATATTCTTTGTATAAATGGTTTTTAATAATTATAATGAAATAAATTATATAAACAAGCTTAAGGAGAGATTTACATGCCCTTTGAAATTGCAAATGAATTAGCCGATGTAGTACAGATAAAAGTAGTAGGTATAGGCGGCGGCGGCGGAAACGCTGTAAACAGAATGGTAAACGCCAATGTACAGGGAGTAGAATTTGTTTCCATAAATACCGACAGACAGGCGCTGTATCTGTCGAAGGCTACACATAAAATACAGATAGGCGAAAAGATAACTAAGGGTCAGGGCGCAGGTGCTCAGCCGGAAATGGGTCAGCGCGCGGCGGAGGAGTCTAAGGAAGAAATAGCCTCAGCGCTTAAGGGCACCGACATGGTGTTTATCACAGCCGGCATGGGCGGCGGTACAGGTACCGGCGCTGCTCCTGTAGTGGCAGAAATAGCTAAAGAGATGGGTATACTTACCGTCGGTATTGTAACAAAGCCATTTGCATTTGAGGGCAAACGCCGCATGAATCAGGCAGAAAAAGGTATTGAAGCGCTGGGCGAGCATGTTGACAGCCTTGTTGTTATTCCGAATGAGCGTTTAAAGTTTGTATCTGAGCAAAAAATCACTCTTGCCAATGCCTTTGAGGTGGCGGATGATGTATTAAGACAGGGCGTTCAGAGCATATCTGAGCTTATAAAGGTACCGGCAATGGTCAACCTTGACTTTGCCGATGTGACAGCCGTTATGAAGGATGCCGGATATGCGCATATGGGCGTCGGCGTGGCAAACGGCAGAGACAAGGCGGAGGTAGCGGCGCAGGCGGCTATAAGCAGTCCGCTAATAGAGACGAGTATGAATGGCGCAAAGGGCGTTATAATAAACATCACCGGTTCACCGGATATTGGTTTGGAAGAGGTAGAAGAAGCCTCAAATATAATTGCTCAGGCAGCGCATGCCGATGCAAATATTATATGGGGCGCCGCGCTGGATGATACGATGAACGATGAGATACGCGTAACAGTAATAGCTACAGGTGCGACAAGCATAAAGAAGGGCGACGGCAACAATGTAATACCCGGATATCAGGCCGATAATCAGCAGCCGGGTGAGAACTCAGACGATGATGATTACATAGATATAATGACCATATTCAACAAAAATAAGTAGATTAAATAAACACTATAAAAATGCTCGCCTTTTAAGCGGGCATTTTTGCGTAGATTAAAAGAATACGGCTGATATATTTTAAATCAACGCATGCGCAGATGGCTGGAGAATATCTTCATCTGTCGGATTTTGTGCTGTATGCTGAAAAACAGATTTAAGGATGGATTACAATGGATTTTATAGAAATAAGCGTGTTGACGGACACAGCCACGCTTGAAACGGCGGAAGCCATATGTCAAATGGTGTCGGATAGCGGGATTTATACTGAGGATTATTCTGATGTTGAGGAAATGAGCCAGATAATAGCACATTCGGACCTTATAGAAAAAGACTTGCTGCAAAAGGACAAGACGTCAGCAAAAATACATATATATTTAAGTCCGTTGGCGAATTTGGACGCCAAAATAGAAAATCTGCGTTCTCTGCTCGCCGGCGCCGGAATAAATTACAGCATAAACATGGCGGAGGTGCATGAGAGCGACTGGGCAGACAACTGGAAGAAATATTTCAAGCCGTTTGAGGTAGGAAACAGACTTGCTGTATGCCCAACATGGGAGGAATATACGCCATCGGGCAGCCGTAAAGTGCTGAAAATAGATCCGGGTGCTGCCTTCGGCTCTGGCACGCATGAGACGACGCGGCTTTGTCTCGAGACGCTGGAGGAATATGTATCATCCGGCGAGAGAATACTTGATATTGGATGTGGCAGCGGCATACTGTCAATAGCGGCGCTGCTGCTTGGCGCCGACATCGCCTGCGGCGTCGACATAGACGCCACTGCGGTAAAAACGGCTAAGGAAAATGGCGAGATAAATGGTTTTGGCGAACCGAAGCTTAAATATCTCCAGGGCGACCTCGCCGGCGCAGTTGAGGGAAAGTTTGATATTATAACCGCTAATATAGTGGCTGATGTAATAATAAGACTGCTGCCGGATTTGCGCGGATATATGTCGGCCGGCGGAGTAGCGCTGCTGTCGGGAATAATATCGGAGCGAAGTCAGGAGGTAGAGCGGCACATTGCCGAAAACGGCTTCAACATTGTAAAAAAATCAGATAATAACGGCTGGGCTTGCATAGTTATCAAATAGTGGATTTGACATTTTGAAATTATATTTGGCTTTCCGCTGCGGTTAAAGTGGGAAGACAGAAAGTGTGAGCTGTATCGCGGAGATGAAACGGCTGCGAATGTTTACTATGGGCACAGCTATTGTCATCAAGCCTGAAAACGCTGATATAAATCCGCATCTGGTAAAGATGTAAATCATGAACCACGGCTTATCCTCAAGCCGTTTGAGAGAATGAATTAAGCCGTAAGCTTGTTTTATATCACAACAAACGCATAGCCAAATACCGTATATATTATCAAATTCAAGGCGTATACGGCCTGACCGCGTATTGCCAAAGGCAGATTTTGCTGGATTACAGCGGAAGCATAATCACCGGCGGTTATTTTTAATATATTATGTGATGCGCTTGTATAAGAAAAACGCACTAAATTAGTAGATTTGAGAGGTAGAATAATGATAGAATATGAGCAGCAGCGTTTAAGGCTTATGGAATATAAGCCACAGTTAGATGAGCTGGAGGATGCGCTCGATTTAGAGAATGTCCGCAGCAAAGTTCAAATACTCGAAGAAAAAACAGTTCAGCAGGGATTTTGGGACAATGCCGAAGAATCGCAGAAAACGCTTAAGGAAATAAGCCGGCTTAAGGGAATATATGAGGGCTTTGACAAGCTTAAGAGCCGGTTTAATGACACAAAAGACTTAATAGACATGGCGGATGAAGAGGAAGATATATCTCTGCTTGAAGAAGTAACAGCTAATATAGATGATATAATAAATGATATAGAGCAGCAGAGCCTTTCAACTCTGCTAACCGGGGAATATGACGCCAATAACGCAATAATGACGCTGCACGGGGGTGCGGGCGGCACAGAGGCACAGGACTGGGCGCAGATGCTTATGCGAATGTATATGCGCTGGGGTGAGCGGCACGGTTATAAGGTAAAGGTGCTCGATTTTCTTGACGGCGAAGAGGCGGGCATAAAAAGCGCAACAATACTCATTGAGGGTGAAAACGCCTATGGATATCTTAAGAGCGAAATGGGCGTTCACCGGCTTGTGCGCACTTCGCCGTTCGACGCTTCCGGCAGGCGACATACATCTTTTGCGGCCGCTGAGGTTATGCCGGAAATAGCCGACGACATAGAGCTGGATATAAGAGATGAGGATTTGAGGGTAGATACCTACCGATCCGGCGGCGCTGGCGGCCAGCACGTAAATAAAACAGATTCTGCGGTGCGCATCACGCATATACCTACCGGAATTGTTGTGGCCTGCCAAAACGAGCGCAGCCAACGCCAGAACCGCGAGGTTGCCATGAAGATGCTTAAGTCCAAGCTTATACAGATAAAGGAAAGAGAGCATCTTGACAAGCTGAGCGACATAAAGGGCGAGCAGAAAGAAATTGCGTGGGGCTCGCAGATACGTTCTTATGTGTTTATGCCGTATACATTGGTAAAGGATCACCGTACAGGTTTTGAAACAGGCAATGTCAACGCTGTAATGGACGGCGACCTTGACGGATTTATAAACGCATATCTCAAGCAGACAAGTAAAGAAGAGAGGAACAAGTAAAAATGAGGGTAATAAGCAAAATATCGGCGCTGCTCCTTGTAATATGTATGGCAGTGCTTTTTACAGGCTGCGGCGACGGCAGCGGTACATCTGCTCCGGGTACAGCTTCTGCCGAAAAGGTGAAGATAAATATAGCGGCGCTTAAGGGTCCGACCGGTATAGGCATGGCGCGGCTTATGGAACAGGATGAAAAGGGTGAAACGGCAAACGACTATAATTTTACAGTGTCCGGCGCGCCGGACGACGTTACGGCAAAGCTCATAAACGGCGAATATGACATAGCCGCCGTGCCGACTAATAATGCTGCAATGCTTTATAACAAGACAGACGGTGATATAAAAATGTTGGCGCTTAATACTAAGGGCGTGCTTTACATGCTCGACAGCACCGGCTCAATTAAGAGTGTGGCCGACCTGAGAGGCAAAAAAATATATGCTACAGGAAAAGGCTCTACTCCCGAATATGTTTTGAGCTATGTGTTGTCGCAAAACGGAATAGATCCTGAGCGTGATGTGGAGATAGAATATCTTTCGGAGCATGCTGAGCTTGCAACATATATTGCTGCCGGCACAGCTCAGATAGCGCTGCTGCCTGAGCCTAATGTCACCACTGTGCTTAGCAGTAATGAGAATGTCAAAATTGCTCTGAACATGACGGAGGAATGGGACAAGATTGCAGAAAAAGAGTCTGACGGCAGCATATTAACTATGGGCTGTGTCGTTGTTAGGAGCGAATTTTTAGAAAGCAACAAAAAAGCTGTTGATGCCTTTTTAAAGGAATATCAGGCATCCATAAATTATACCTCCGAGCATTTGGACGAAACGGCACAGCTTTGTGAGAAATACGAGATAATACCTAAAGCAGACGTAGCGAAAAAAGCTATACCCAACTGCAATATTTTCTTTGCCTCCGGCGAGGACATGAAAAACTACACGGACAATTTCTTTAAGGTACTGTATTCCTATAATCCTGCATCGGTAGGCGGAAAGCTGCCGGACGACGGCATCTACTATGTAAAATAATCGTCGGGTAACAGAATAAGATATTAAGGTTCGGTGCTGTTGCTGCAATTTTTCTTGCCTTTTACTGTGTAGGAAAAATTGTGCTTTTGCTGCTCAGGTATGAGAAAAGCGGAAAAAACAGGAGCAGTTGAAAGACCATAGCAAAAAGCAGAAGAAGCCAGCAATAGAAAATATAATAATATTAAATAGGTGAAAGCCTAAGATAGGCTGTAAGCTTTAAAGAGAAAAATGAGTTATTTTAAGCTGCCGGGCAATGTGATAATCCAAATTGTTCGGCAAGTGCTGATTTCTCCTTGGTTTGTGCAAACCGATATTTTACTATTGCTTTTAATTTATAAGTATACTTGTTATAGTTATTAAGAGGTAAAAATTGCTTGATAAAAGTGCGGTGGGGGAAAGCCATGCGGGCATTTATAGTAAGAAATAAATGGAAAATACTTCGCACGGCCGGCGCGACAGTTTTCTGGCTGGCGGTGTGGTTTGCCGCCGCCATGCTGATAAAAAAGGAAGTTCTTTTTGTATCTCCGCTAAAGGTTTTATCGGAATTATTCCGCTTGTGCGCCGAGCCTGAGTTCTGGATAAGTATAGGAAATACCATTGTACGCATAATGGCGGGATTTGCCGCCGCCGTGATAGTGGGTACATTGTTGGCTTTTTTAACCTCTTACAGCAAAATAGCATATAGTCTTATAAAGCCGGCAATGGCGGTTATAAACGCCACGCCGGTAGCTTCATTTATAATACTTGCGCTTATGTGGCTCAAGTCATCTATGCTGCCGGCCTTTATATCAATGCTGATGGTGATGCCGGGAATATGGCAGAATGTACAGGAAGGGATATCCGGCATAGATAAAAAGCAGCTTGAAATGGCGAAAGTGTTTGGACTTAGCGGATTAAAAAAGCTTACAGCTATTGTAATACCATCTATGCTGCCATTTCTTTTGGCCGGATGCATAAGCGGGCTTGGCTTTGCCTGGAAGTCGGGAGTAGCGGCGGAGATAATCTGCCTGCCAAAAAATTCTATTGGCACAAATCTATATGAATCAAAGTTGTATTTGCAGACGCCGTCGCTGTTTGCGTGGACGGCCGTAATAGTAATATTGAGCATAATAATTGAAAAGCTTTTAAAATTAGCATTTAAAAAATTGCTTAAGAATTATCGGTTAGAGGAGGGGACACATGAAAATAATATTTAAAGATGTAACCCTCAGCTTTAATAGCAGGACTATAATCGATGGCCTAAATTTAACTATAGGTAGCGGAATAACCGCACTGTACGGACCGTCAGGTATAGGCAAAACCAGCATAGTTAGAATGATTATGAGACTTATAAAGCCGGACGGCGGCCAGATAACACTGCCAGATAAAATGATTATATCGGCAGCCTTTCAGGAGCACAGGCTTTTTCCATTTATGACGGTTATTCGCAATATTATGCTGCCGCTGAATAAATCCTGCCGTGAACTTGCGAAAAATTGGATGGAAAATTTTAATATAGAACATCTTGTCAATGAGAGAGCAGCAAGTTTATCCGGAGGAGAAAAGCAGCGGGTCTCTTTAGCCAGAGCTATGGCGTATTATGAATCTAAAAGAGACAGCGGAGAAAATGTGCTTCTCATATTGGATGAGCCGTTTTCCGGCATTGATGAGTCAAATGCTTTATCCGCTGCAAAGCATATTAAGGACTGCATAAGCAGCGGAAACTGTATATTAATATCTCATGATTATACTTTCTGCAGGGATTTTGCAGACAGAACCATTGAATTGGATGGTCCTCCGCTTATGGTAAAAGAAAGAGTTTAATATTATTTATGTTTGGACCATAAAGTAAAATAAACAGGCTGAATAAATATCCCCGAGAAGCGGGGGATATTTATTTGTCTTCCTCATTGCTTAAGCTTTTTTAACCACGCGACTATCGAGTGGTTTTCGGGATACAAAAACAGGCAGTATACTTAATGTATACTGCCTGTGTGAATTTATTAAAATTTAATAGCTTCAAATTTCATATTAGTCAACGCCAAGTATATGTGGCTATTAAATTTATCGGTTAAAACAGATGTGCTGTTGCCCGAACGCGGCCTATGCATATGATGGCTTGAAGATTATTAATATAAAGTCTCTCAGACTAAGGTATACAGCATCTGATACCTTTCTCTTTTAATCAGCCAAAAAATTTATGGACAATATAGGCCTATAATTAAACCGGTCTTATCAGCTTTACCGTTATGATATTACAAATGATATTAAACATATTTGCCGGCGCAAATTAAGCCTTTGCTCAAAATAAAAAAGCATAATATATTTAAAACTATTTCTCTCTCGGTTGCGACTGAATTGGATCGCCAACGACATGAACCTTCATCATATTGGTGGTGCCGGGCACGCCTACAGGTGAACCGGCTGTTATAACAACAAGGTCGCCGTCTTTAATTATTCCGGCATTCTGAGTTACTTCAACGGCACGAGCGAAAAGTGCATCGGTGTTGTCCTGTTCATCGAGCTTAAGAGGAGATGTTCCCCATGCCAAATTGAGCTGGCGCAGCACCCTATCGCTGGTGGAGCAGCTTACTGTTTGGCATGCCGGGCGGTTTTTGGCGATGGTACGAGCTGTGGCGCCAGTCTCTGTTACTGTTATAATACATGTGGCGGACAGATCGTGTGCAGCTGAACACGCGGAGTATGATATTGCATTTGTAATATTATATAAATCATTGTGGGGATAATTGCGAAATCTTGATTTATAATTTATATCCTTTTCGGTGCGCTCGGCTATTCGTGCCATAGTTTTAACAGCTTCAACAGGATAATTTCCCGCCGCTGTCTCACCAGAGAGCATTATTCCGCTGGTCCCGTCGTATATTGCGTTTGCAACGTCGGTTATTTCAGCGCGGGTGGGACGCGGATTGCTTATCATCGATTCTAACATCTGCGTAGCAGTAATAACAAGCTTTCCGGACAAGAAGGCCTTTTTAATCAGCTTTTTTTGTATAACCGGAATATCTTCAATAGGTATTTCAACTCCCAAATCTCCTCTAGCAACCATTATGCCGTCGGCCACTCTCAATATTTCGTCGATATTGGCAACACCGTCGGAGTTTTCAATTTTAGCAATTATCTGTATTCCGGTATCTCCGAGCCGTTCAAGCTCATCTCTAACCTTAAGAATATCCTCGGCTGTACGTGTGAAAGATGTGGCGATGCAATCGAAATTATTTTCCACAATAAATCTTAAATCAGCCCTGTCATGACTGCTTATAAATGGAAGAGACAAATGAATTCCAGGCACGTTTACACCTTTGTTTGATGATACTGTACCACCGTTTACCACCGTGCAAACGATATCTGTATCGGTGCAGCTTTCTACCATAAGCTCAATCAAACCGTCGTCGATAAGTATACGCGCACCTCGCGATACATCATGAGGCAGGCCGTCAAATGATACGGAAACAATACTGTTGTCACCGATAACATCCTTTGTAGTTAAAGTAAATTGCTGCCCCACCTTAAGCTCTACCTTGCTCGCACTGAAGGTGCCCAGCCTTATTTCCGGCCCCTTGGTATCGGCAAGCAGAGCAATAGGAAGCCCAAGTTCGTCGCGGACTTCTTTAAGCATATTTATACGGGTAAGCTGTTGGTCGTGTGTTGAGTGCGAAAAATTTACACGTGCAACATCCATACCTGCTAAAATCATATTCCGTAGGGTTTCCTTATTATCGGTCGACGGCCCTATGGTGCAGACGATTTTAGTCTTTTTCATGTTTCCAGTTTCCCCAATCTTTTCATAATTTTTATAATTTAAGTCTACACCAAATGCAGCAAAAATCAAGTAAATTTTCTATAAATTTAGCTGATCGCCGCAAGCATCGAATTACATTGTATCAATAAATTAAATATGTTTTTTATATGTTTTAAAATATTATCTTCAGTGAACGGGCAAGCAAAATTAAAAATTAAGATACTGCTTGCAAAATGGAAAACAGCCTATACATCATTGCTTGCCGGACAAAGCAATAGCCATATTTCATGGCGATATACCGGCATTCGGTTAATTGTACTGATAAGTGCACATATTTATATTTCCGCACTTTTCTAAATAATGCTTTACGACTGCAAATTTTGCAGTGGTTTTTATAAAAGAACAGTTTCATCCGGACCTTTTTGCCATTGATAAATTAATTTTTTGATATGCTCGTTATAAATTTATAACATTTTAAAAATTGCACGCTGCCTTATGAGACAAATTACAATTTGACATGCAACTAAGGCAAAAAAATCCTGATTAAGAGCTTCGATAATTCCTAATTGCGAATAAATATTTTATTCATTTACTGTCAGGCAAAAATATATTATTTTTGCAGCAATTAAATTGCTTAAAATAATTTTATCCGATTAATCAAGAAGCTTGTCTGACAAAACTTGACAAAATATCACAAAATATTTATAATATTTTTGGTGAATTGGGGAGACGCCCATTGCAAAAAACAATATTCACTTGATATTTATAACTCTGTAACATAGGGGGAGATACCCATAGAAAAAAACGTTTATGTTATAGACGAGCAGGGAAACGAATATGAAGCGACCTATCCGAAACGGGCAAAAGGTCTTGTAAAAAAAGGCAGGGCACGCTTTGTATGCGAAAATACTATATGCCTTGCGTGTCCGCCAAAAAATTATTTGGAGGATTTTGAAATGACAGAGAATACAAATAATATAAAAAATATAGAGAATTTGTTTGATAGCGAAAATTCCGAACCAGAGCTGAATATAACGTATATATTAAAGCAGATTGAATTGGTACAAAATCAGACGGATTATTTGAAAGATGCCATTAGCGGCCTTTCGGAAATGCCGCCGGCTGGCGGACCGGGAGATATTTTGGGTCAGGCAAAAGCAGAGGCTTTTGGAAGAATCGTCAGCAGCAGGGAAGCGACAAATCAGCAGCTTCTTAAGCTGTATGAAAAAATGTACGACGATTTAAAATCGCCGTCGGCGCTGAAAATGAAAGCACTTGATATAATTGAAAAGGCTGCAAATAATCCGGATATGGAGCTTGAGGAAAAAGAATTAATCCTAGGAATTTGCCGCCAATATTGATTTATTAAGAAAATAAAGCAGCAAAAATCAGGACAAAGCAATAAAAATGTAAAGCATTGCAAAACGGCTCGGATGCAACATATCATCCGGGCCGTTCTCAATTCTATTTTAGCATGATAAATTCAAGCGGCTTTACAGGTCCTTGTAGAAAATGCTATAGGAAGCTTTTCAAAAGTCATATATTATGCGTGAAAAGTATTTGGAAACAGTTGTACTCTTTGCTTGCTTATTGACAACGGGTATGGATATTATTAAATCGGTATGCCTGTCTTTAATTAGTAGGTAAGGCTACAGTAACTTTCAGCTATAGAAAGTTATTGCTTAACTGCTAATTACTATTAAATTATGATAATTGAAAATTACGTGCTGAAAAATAGTTAAGCTAAAGCTACTTTAACTAAGTGCTTCTTTATTTGGCAGCATTGAGGATGGATTTTCATGTTGCTTGGTGCAGCCGCACCTAAAACACGCCGCAACGAAATATTAATGCGCGGCGCAATGAACTGTTGCTTGCTGTTTTGTCTATGCCTCAATATAATGAAGATAATATAAACGAGAAAAGGAGGCAAACGTATGGCGGATATTGGCAAAACAATAAGAAAGCTTCGGGAGGAGAAAAACATGACTCAGGATAATCTTGCCGAAAAGATGAATGTAACACGTCAAGCTGTGTCTAATTGGGAGACCGGCAAAACCAGCCCCGATATTGACACTTTGTTTAAACTGTCCCAGATATTTGATGTATCCATGGAAGAAATAATATACGGAGAAAAGCAGAGCCGAGTAACAAACGTCACGAACGTGACAAATCAGACAATAAAAAAACATGGCAAAAAAGGCATAGGATTTGGCGTGGCGCTTGCGATGATAATTTCATATGTCAAGTGGCAGTCCATAGGCTGGGCAATTTTTCACGGACTGCTTAACTGGATTTACGTAATTTATTACATAATTAAATATTGATTATATAAATTAAATTACAGCTTTAATATGGCGGATAAGTATGTTAAAATACTCTTGGCAGTTTATAATCTGACTTTATAATATAGTGATTTATAGGCTGTGTTCACATATAATGAAAAAGTGAGGCAGATATATGCTTTTATTTTTTATAAGGCATGGTGACCCAATATACAATCCAGATAAGCTTACTCCGCTGGGACGCAGGCAGGCAGAGGCGCTTGCCAAACGCCTTGCGCAGTACGGCATAGATAAAATATACTCTTCTACATCCAACCGCGCGATAGAGACGGCGGCTCCAACCTGCGAACTGCTGAAAAAGGAGCCAGTACTTCTCGACTGGTGCAACGAAAGCCATGCGTGGGAGGATTTTGCCGCCGATAACGGAAGAGGCGGAATGTCGTGGGTATTTCAGCAGGAGAGATATATAAATTTATTTGTATCTGATGAAATACGCAGGCTCGATAAGGAATGGTATAATCATCCTGCGCTTAAAAACACACGACTAAGAGAGGGAAAACAGCGCATCCAGAAAGAGACAGACGCACTTTTAGCGTCGCTTGGCTATGAGCATAATCTTGAAAAGGGTACATATAATTCAATTTATGAAAATAATGAGCGTGTGGCACTTTTTGCGCATCAGGGCTTTGGGCTGGCCTTTTTAAGCTGCGTGCTGGATATTCCATATCCGCAGTTTAGCACGCATTTTGACACAGGACATACTGGTATGACGGTGATTGAATTTCCCGCAAGGATAGGAAATGTAATACCGAAAATTCTTCAGCTCTCAAATGACTCGCATTTGTATAGGGACGGACTTCCTACAGATTATCAGAACAGAATAAAATTTTAGACTTTATATTTATAAAACACAATGTGCGCCTATATTTTATATATAGGCGCATCTGATTGT
>CAJFJP010000025.1 GCA_904384255.1 Candidatus Timburyella stercoris | reverse complement strand
CGTGTCTCAGTCCCAATGTGGCCGTTCAACCTCTCAGTCCGGCTACCGATCGTCGACTTGGTGAGCCGTTACCTCACCAACTATCTAATCGGACGCGAGTCCATCTTTCAGCGGATTGCTCCTTTGATTATTAAGTCATGCGGCTCAATAATTTCATGCGGTATTAGCAGTCGTTTCCAACTGTTGTCCCCCTCTGAAAGGCAGGTTACTCACGCGTTACTCACCCGTCCGCCACTAGGCTTAGCAAGCAAGCTTACTAAGCCCCGTTCGACTTGCATGTGTTAGGCACGCCGCCAGCGTTCGTCCTGAGCCAGGATCAAACTCTCTAGTTTGTTGTATTAATATCTGCCTCCCGCTTTCGCTCAAGACAGCTACCAATCCCTTTCGCTCAAACCTTCGCTTGCGCTTTCTCTTACTGTTTGTACTTTTTGTACTACCTTTTTAAACTCAAATTAGCCTTCCGGCTAATCTAAATCTCCGGGTCTCCTCTCGTTGTTTAATTCTCAATGTGCTTTTTGCCCTCTCTTAAGAGAGCCTTGTTATTATATCGCACTTGAAGGTATAAAGTCAAGTCTTTTTTTCACTTTTTGCAAATAATTTTTTTATATCTATTTTATGACAATTTTCTTTTCTGTTTTTATTACCTCTGAATAGCTAAAAACATCACCTTTTTTGGTCCCTCCTATCTCTGCCAGCGGCGCTAAAACAAAAGCACGATTATTCATTTCTTTATGCGGCAGTGTCAGTTCTTCATCTTTATACCGCTCATTATCATATAATATTAAATCTATATCTATTATTCTCGGACCGTTTTTTATATTTCTTATTCTGCCCATAGCCGCTTCTATGCCAAGACATGTGCCGAGCAGGCAGCGCGGAGAAAGCGACGTCTCCAGCTTTACGGCAATGTTATAAAAATTGCACTGCTCTTTCAGTCCAACCGGTTCTGTCTCGTATACTGACGAAACTGCCATTACTTTCGTGTTCGGAAGCAGTCTCAGTGCATCAACCGCTGTCTGTAAGTTTTTTAATCTGTCGCCGATGTTTGAGCCCAATGACAAATATGCATTACCCATATCATCTTCTCCTTATCAGGCTTACGGCAACATAGTCAAAATCGCCCGACATAGGGGCACGCGGCTTTTTTACCGTCACTTCAACCTCGTCTATACCATTATACTCTGCCAAAATTTCTTCACAAATACGCCCTGCAAGCTTTTCTATGAGATTATACTTTGCTTCTTCAACTACTCTTCGCACCGTTTTCGACATTTTGGAATAATTTACTGTGTCTTTTAAATCATCGGTTTTCGACGGCTTAGTTAAATCTGCATATGCCGTTATATCCACAATAAATGGCTGTCCTTTTTCTTTTTCCTCCGGGTTTACGCCGTGATAAGCGTAAAAGTGTAGTCCTTTTACAATTATTTTATCCATTCTTTCCTCCATCATCACAGCGATAAAGCAAATCTGCCATACGCGCCGTCTGTACTCCGTATTCTACGTTATGTACACGTATTATGTCCGCACCGCCCATTATTGCTGCAGTGTTGGCCACTGCCGTGCCTATATCACGCTGATCGGCTATTATTACACCCGTCGCTTCGCCTACAAAGCGCTTGCGCGAAAGCCCTACAAGATATGCATATCCATCCGGCCTTACTTCGCCGGTGCGGCGGACAAGCTCTATGTTTTGCATATAATCGTCCTTGCCAAAGCCAATGCCGGGATCAAGGCAGATATGGCTGCTGTCTATGCCCAAAGCCTCGGCCGCGGCTGCCATGCTTACAAGCTCATCATGCACCGACTTTACAATATCACTTGGCGGATTGCCATTATGCATAAGTATCCAGCCGGCGCCGCTTTGCTTGACTACGCTCGCCATTTCTGAATTGATTTTGCCGGACACATCGTTTATAATTGATGCTCCCAGCTCTAAAGCCGCTGCTGCGGCTTTAGGGTAATATGTATCTATTGATATCGGTATGTTTATGCTGCCGCGTATCTCCTTTAAAAGATTTTCAAAGCGACGTATCTCCTCTTCTGGAGTCACCGGCGTATGTCCCGGCCTTGTAGACTGAGCGCCTATGTCGAGTATATCCGCGCCGGCGTCCTCAATATAATGAGCATGCTTAACGGCATCATCAAGATTATAATATCGCCCGCCGTCTGAAAATGAGTCGGGGGTTATATTTAATATTCCCATTACATATGTTCTTTTACCTATATCAAATGAAAAATCTTTCATATTAAATTTAAGCACAAACATTCTCCCCCTTATCTTAAGCGCGCTTCTGCCAATATGGATACAAGCATTAATCTATGTTAATTATACACTATTATTTTAAAAATAAAAACAATTTTCACGCTTTTTAACTCTTTATCATTTTTATGTAATTTAAGTCTATAACATATAAGATATCTGCCATCTATGCCGCAAAAAAATTAATCAGTATTTGAAGCTTTTTTATTTTTCAATAAGCAGACAGGCAGCATATATGCACTGTTAATTTTGTTGATGCCCTACTCAGATGATTTTATTATTTATCAACTTTGTGCAGCAATATGCCGCATGCACAAATAGCCAATATAAAAATTGCTATCAGCGGCAATAAGTTTTTAAACTGAAACGTGCTATCTGCCATTAACCTATATCCCCATAAAGCCGGGAAGAATCTCCCTGCTGTTTCAAATGCTTTTGGCAGCAGTTCAACTGGAAACATAATTCCAGACAACATGATAGAAGGCAGGAAAACAATGATGGAAACCATAGAGGTTTTCGCCCGGTCTTTTATCGCCAAACCAATTATGCTGGATATGCTGAGCGATACAGCAATAAAAATAGCAAGGCCGGCAAAGTAAAACGCCGGATTTTCTGGTATTTCGGCACTGAAAGCAAGCGGCGCTACAATATATAGAATTATGCTCATAATAAACAGATGTATATATGCGGAAATATTTGTCAAAACAAGACCAAGATATAATGGCACACCATTTGCTTTATAAACTTTTTTAATATCGCTGCTGTAAATTTCAACAAGAGAGGGCGGCAAACCAATCAACGCACCCATTGTCACTCCGAAAACCGTCATAGACTGAATGAGCGTGTGTCTTGCTTCCGGCATGACAGAGGTAAATATTCCACCCATAATTGCAAAGAACAAGAGGGGAACAATATAGCAGGTTATAAGTAATGTCTTGCTCCGTATGTCTAACTTCCACTGTAAGAAAGCTCCATATAAAAATGCCATCATATATTATACCCCTTTTGCAATTTTTATAAAATGTTGTTCCAGAGTACCGCGATTGATCTGTATATCTACAATAGGTTCTTCTTTTTCTTTATACTGTGTAAGCAGTGACAGCAATGTTTCTCCTATATTATCAGATTCATATTTCTCGGTTGTTCTTGCCGTTTGAATTGTGATATTATAATGCTTTCCTACTGTTTTGCCCAGTTGTTCAACGGTTCCAATAAAAGCAATCTTCCCCTCGGATAAAATGGCAATCCGGTCACACAAGTCCTCCACTTCAGCCATATCGTGGCTTGCCAATATGATTGTCTTTCCCATTTTCTTTAGGCGCCGGATCTGTTCGTGCAGGGATAGCCGTCCTTCAACGTCAAGTCCGGCTGTCGGCTCATCAAGAAAAAGAATGTCTGGATTTCGCGTTAAGGCAAGCGCCAAATGAAGCCGACGCTTTTGTCCGGTTGATAACTGATAATATTGTTTTTTTGCAAGCTCATAAATGCCGAGAGCTTCAAGCGTTGCTTTATCAGGGGTAGTCTTGTTCCATTTAGCAAACATCTTAAGCGCTTCCAGTGGCTTAATATGCTCTGGCAAAGATGCTGACTGTAATTGAATGCCCATTCTGCCGTTGACTGTGATGCTTCCGCTATCGTACTTTCTTAAGCCTTCGATACATTCAAGAGAGGTGGTTTTCCCTGCGCCGTTTACACCGAGCAGAGCAAAAATTTCTCCTTGCTGTACACAAAAATTCAATCCATTCAGCACAATATTAGTCCCATAGCTTTTCTTTAAGTTGCTGATTTTTATAGCCTCATTCATTTCGTTTCCTCCTGAAACGGGTCAACGCCTAAATGAGAAAAATAGACACCTAACACTTGCTCTACATATCTGTTTGCAATATCTTGTTTTTCTTTCCATCTCTGATCCGTATTTTGAAATTGCCCTAATTCAATGAGTTTAGGGAGCATGCTCATATCTCCACCAGTGAAATCCGTTATCATATTCCAATAGGCTTTTGCGAAATTTTGTCCCTCATCACTGTCAGCAGGAATACCCGCATTTTGAAGCCTTATCGCTTCGTTTTGAAGCCGTATGAATTTGTCCATAAATGCCTTTCCGCTGTCTTTATCAAAATGGCTTCGGATATGGTCAAGGGTCTGCTCATCAAAGTGCTTAATCAGCCAGTAGAAGTCATTTTTCATTTGCAAATTTACAATAATATCGGCATATTTTTTGAAGTCAACAGACTGCATTTGGAGAACTTCCTCGCGCAGCACTTCCAGTTCTCTCAATGACTCTGACAGGCTCTCTATTTTTTGCCGGACAGCATTCGCCTGTTCTGATAGAACGGCAGCAATTTCAGTCGATGTTTCAAGTGAAATAAGCCGGTTCTTTATATCATTCAGAGAGAAGCCCAAGTGCTTGAGTGACAAAATCTGATGAAGTTTTACTATATCTTTATCCGTATATAATCTACGGCCTCCTTCGCTTATAGCTGATGGAGAAAGCAAGCCTTTTCTATCGTAATGCTGTAATGTTCGCACGGTAACGTCCATCTTTTTTGCGACTTCACCTACAGTCATATATCCTTGCGGTATAGCCTTATTCTTATCCATATCGCACCTCCTGCTTATTAGTATATTTCATTACGCTGCGTCATAATCAAGAGTTTTTGAGAAATTTTATGAAAAATACGAAGCAGTGGGCTGCTATCTGTCAAATTGCTTTACAGTACTAGGCACTGTTGGCAAAAATTAAACGTTAACATGTCTCTTGATAATTTACATAGCGTTTATTAAATCAATAAGGCAAGCACTATAAACGGCTAAAACATACCATAAAAATGACTGCTCTTTGGCGCACAACTTTGCAGCACAAAGAGCAGTCATATTATAATCTCCGTTAGCATTGCCATTTCAGCTTTTGCCGCCGGGGAGTGCAAAAACATTTAAAGCGATAGAAAGGCAGAACTGCAATTTCGCAGCGCAAAGCCGAAAGTACCGTTCTAATTTAATAAGCAGGTGTGCCATATACAAAAGGCACTGTCTTTCATTCAGCGCTTTAATTCATTTATAATGTATCCTAAAATTGCGGCCGCACTCCTGAAAAAACAGCAGACAATCGCAATGGCTTAAATAAACAGACTTGTACACAGTCGTAGCGTTATCACTATTCCGCCAGCCAAATGAGCGTTAAGATAGTCAAGCCCTTAAAATGATTTTTGCCGAGCTCCCTCTGATTTAGAAGCATTTTTTAAAAATTTGAAATGGGTGAAAAGCCGCTTTAGAGCTTTGATATCGCCCTTTATAACCAGAAAGGACTTCAGTTTTCCGCATATTATTTTTCAATTTCCATTGTGGCCATCTGCTCCAGTGTAACGCCGTTTCTTTCCCCATAATTTTTCCAATAACTTGATGAAGCTTTCACAAACATTTTCTTAGAAATAGGCATAGTCACTTTCAAGTTTTTGCTTCTTCCTTTGACAACCGAATTCGCCAGTTGTTTTATTTTTCGTGTTACAAAAATCTTTAACGGGGTGTTCAAAATTGCTTCTCCGCTTCCGACTCGTAAAACCGATCCGAACGAATAACCTTGCTCCTTACAGAAAAACTCTATCATTTTTACAGCAATGTTGTTTTGTTCCGGCTCTATAAAACCACAGTTGATCAAAACAGAAATCCTTGGTTTTTGCTTGGGCTGATTTCCTTCCAGAGTTTTTAAAAAGTTCATAAGTGTTACGGGAATTCCATCGGCATACAATGGAAAAACAAGCAAAATATCCGTAAATTCTTCCATCTTCATACAAAGCTCCAAATGGTTTTTGTTCGTAATAGAAAAATATTCTGTTGGAACACTGCAATGCTTTATAAAGAGTTCCGAATATTTTTTTGAATTTGATCTCGGCGCCCTCGGGCTTCCGTTAATAATCATTATTTTCTCCATGCCATCACCTCATCTTCCACTGTTTGTTCCAAAATATTTTCTTGTGCAAAAATAACCCGATAATTCTCAAAACACATATTCCTCGCATTTCTTTCGACTAACTGTGTAAAAATTTGCTTTTCCTCATCGGAAATATTTCCATAACCGATAATCGTTGCCTGCTTTGGAGCAACATTGCGCTGAATATGGTGTGTTTCTCCGTTTAGCAAACGAATAAACGCCTGTTGAATAGGAATTGCCCTTTCTAACATAGTTTTCATTACAGTATCATAGCTTCCGTATTTTATCTTGCTGATATACAAAACTCTGCGGCTTGCTGCAATTTTGGGATAAACCTTTACAGCATCATCTCGTATAACACATCTGCCAGGCGTTTTTGTCCAGCATCCGAAACACCCAATACAATTCGAAATTTTTAACTCTGATAGGTTGATAAATTCCGTAGATCTATCCTCTATTGTTAATTGAAGATATTTATCACTTAAAATTAAATTCATTACCTCATCTCCTTATAATTTTCAAAAATTTTTCCTTCTAATGTTGGTTTGAGTTTTCCGCCGCTTCGACTTCTGGGCGTTTTTTATTGTCCCGGTGGACAGAACACTTGAAAATTTTTATATACCGCCAAAGTCGCCAGCGACTACGGCACCTTGGGGCAAGCGGGTCTGGCCAAACAAGGAAAGCTGTCAGAAAAAACGGATGAAAAAATCGTCCTACTTCACACACATCAAGAGCCATATTGTTTATGTTCTGCTGTATCATTAGCAAATGGCATTATCAATGTAGGCGGCAATTAGCTTTCTTAACCATGAGCCACTTATACTGATATTATTGTTGTTTTATAATGGCCTTTCTCAAATTTTCATGGTTGCGCCCTGAACCTGCTTTGCTATTATTTAAAGTCAGCCATGAGGCAAGAAAAAATCTGGAAGTGCCACCAACCAACATAAAAGAGAATTATATGTAATACCTCTTTTTAATAATTCAATCATATTATAACTCAAGTACAAATCTGTAAAATAGATATTTTTGGTAATTTTTTGTTTTTGACCCGCTCAGATGACAGTAATTGGTCACTCTGTAAAGCTTTTCATCTAATATGGGTATAACGGCAGATATCTTCAAAAATACTTCCATTATAATTGTTCTCATATATGTAGGGCTTGCTCAGGATAATTGCACACCTTTACATATTGTATGACTGATAAATGCCGAATTGCTGAACCCATTCTTTTTTTAAATTGCAAATTACATTGTGTTCTTATAAAGCGGAGTTCCATCAGAATTATTTATATCGATAATACAGCTATTAGATCAGCAGACTTACCACTCTTGACAACAAGAAGGCCTGTGTCTGCCTGCATACAAATTCTTTCGGTTTACTGCTGCTGTTCCGCTGGGTGCTATTGACTCCTGACAGGACGTCAAAAGCCCTTAAATGAAATACATGCCAAGCACAACCTGCAAAGAGCTCATAAGCTTAATTTGTTTATATTACTATAAACAACACATGTACTTGTCATTCCGCTTTGTAGACATATGCTATAAACTATTTACAACATTTGACCTTACCTTAAATATAATTTTTACTGCTTCTTTTGCAGCCGACCAGCAGCACTTATGCTATATACAATTATAGCAAATGAAGTTTTTCTCTCTTTTTATCTCCTTTTAACCACTTCCATGACCTTCACTGCTATCTTGTAGATTTCATATATAAAAAATGCAGATAAAGCCTAAGCTCTATCTGCATACATTTTATTCGTCTTATATGTTTGCCAAAGCCTGATCAAAGTCGGATATTATATCCTCTATATTCTCTATGCCGACCGACAGCCGTATCATCTCCGGCTGTACTCCCGCTTCTTTAAGCTGCTCGTCTGTAAGCTGCCGATGCGTTGTAGATGCCGGGTGCAGAGCGCTTGTGCGAGCATCGGCCACGTGTATTACCAGCGCTGTAAGCTTAAGCGACTCCATAAGCTTTACCGCCGCTTCTTTTCCGCCCTTTACGCCGAATGATACTACACCGCTGCATTTGCCGCCAAGATATTTGCAGGCAAGTGGATAATCCTTATTGTCCTCAAGGCCGGGATAGTCAACCCACGCCACTTTGTCGTGCTGTGACAGATATTTTGCCATGCTCAGCCCGTTTTGTGAATGACGCTCCATCCTCAGCGCAAGCGTCTCCAGCCCCAAATTAAGCAAAAATGCATTTTGCGGACTTTGCTGCATGCCGCAGTCCCTCATGATATGGCAGCGAGCTTTAGCTATAAATGCAGCAGGGCCAAATTTGTCGGCAAATACTGTTCCGTGATACGATTCGTCCGGCTCGCAGAGCATTGGGAATTTGTCGCTGGCCTTCCAGTCAAATCTGCCAGAGTCTACTACTGCTCCGCCCAAAGCTACAGCATGACCGTCCATATACTTGCTGGTGGAGTGTATCACTATATCTGCGCCAAACTCAAACGGGCGGCAGTTTATAGGCGTTGGGAAGGTGTTGTCTATTATAAGCGGAATGTTGTGCTTATGAGCAACCGCTGCAAGCTTTTCAATGTCAGCTACTCTAAGAGACGGATTGCTGAGCGTTTCACCGAATATCGCCTTGGTATTCGGCTTTACAAGCGCGTCAATCTCGTCAGATGACATGTCGTTGTTTATAAAAGTGACATCTATCCCTATCTGACGCAGCGTGATGTTAAACAAGTTGTATGTACCGCCGTATATCTCGCTTGTAGATATGATATTGTCGCCGGCGCGGCAGATAGTCAAAAACGCCGACATTGTCGCTGCCTGACCTGATGATGTAAGCATGGCTCCGACGCCGCCCTCCAGCGCCGCTATCTTATTTTCTACCGCTTCAAGCGTCGGATTTGAAAGACGTGTATAAAAGTGCCCGCTCTCATTTAAATCGAACAAATCACCGAGCGTTTTCGCACTGTCATATTTAAATGTGGTGCTCTGATAAATCGGCAGTGTACGAGCCTCGCCGTTTTTAGGCGTCCAGCCCGCCTGTACGCATTTTGTATCTATATGACTCATTTTTTATTCCTCCTAATTAATTTATATCTTCATGCGGCAATTAAAGCTGATGTGGCAAAGTTTCGATTACTCCCGACAGCGAGCTGTGCTAAATTTATAATGCTGTCAGGCTTGTAACAGACATAAAAGATTTGCTAAAAATATTTTGCATGTTACCTCTGAAGCCAAATCCGCTGTACATATTTACAGCGCAAAAAATATAATTTCAAGTTTTGCGGCCTCAGTCATGCTGCCAGCGCTGATATTATACATTTATATCCTCAGAAACATCCTTGCCTGTCTCCAAATTTTCTGAGCTTTCTTCCATAAATTTTGCTTCTGGTTGAGGCTCTGATAATACCTCTGATGCTGACCCGACGGAATTTGTTTCGTCCATATCAGAAGCTGTGGTTTTGCTCTCATTCTCCGCATTTCCTGCTTGTGCTTCCGACGATTTATCGCTCTCAGACTCACCGTTTGCCTCTTCGCTCAATTTTTCCTGCGCTGTTTGTTCCTCCTCACGCTTTCTTATTTCATCCGCTTCCTCAGCAGTCAGCTTTCTCACTATGGCTATAGGCGTTTGCTGGTCGCCCTGGTCAAGAGGATTGTCCTTAAACACCTGCTTGCAAAACGTTATGTCAATATCTTCAGATGAACGTCCCAGCACCTCTACGCCCAAGTCGTTGGCGTCTATTACGACTATGCCGTTGCCCGTCACTTCCGCTAAATGCGCTGCCACTTTATTGGGCTTGTCCGGCGCAAGCTTAGCATAATGATTATATGGTGGAATGGTGCAATCGCATGGTCCGTCTATAGCACGCGCCTTTTCACCGCAAATGCGGTAAAACACGCCGCGTATGCCGAACGGCTTAGTAATCGCAGAACAAAAGGCGGCAAACAATATGCGAAATATTCCAAGCTCCCTTATCGCAAGTTCCATAGTTTCCGGTATGCCAAGGCCTATGCCGTACGGCGATTTATATACAAATTTTGAAAGTATTCTCGCCAGCCGCCGCGGCTTTATCGTATCTATCGGAAAAGCACGGCCCTGACTTATGGCCACTATCTTTTCGCTCATAAATATTATATCGCCCTCGCGCCTGTTGTCGCCTACATATGTAAGCAGAATTTCATCCAGCGAATCACCCGATTTTACCACATGCGTTTTAACAGGATACCTTGCAAATGCACCAAACTCCGTATCAATTACTAAGCTTTTGCCCCTGTTTGGTTTTAAATCCTGTACTATTTCTTCCATTTTGCTTTACCCCCAGCACTAATGACTATTTCAAAAAGCCCGGTCGATTAAAACCGGGCTTTTGCCTTTTCCGGCCTCAAATTACAAAGTCTCATAACGCTGTAATAAGCGTACGTTGCAAAAAAACCGCCGCTAAAGCCACATTCAGCTTATTGGCTGCCTGCATTTAAAAATCATAGCGCGCTCTTATACTCCCTTTTTGAAAAGTAAAGTATATCACGACTAATGACCTTATACACCCACATCCGACGAACTCACAGCAGTGCAAATCTTTAAATCTAACACCTATTAACAGCTTTAATCTAAAACAAATTTATGCGTTGCTCTCCGGGAAGGCTTCGGTATTCATTGTCTCGCGGAAACGGTCGCCGTCTATTTTTTCCTCATTAAAGAGAATGCCGGCAATCTTGTGCAATTTATCCATATGCGTTTTGAGTATCTCAAGCGCACGATTATAGCAGTTTGTTATTATGCTCTCAACCTCTTCATCAATAATAGATGCTGTTTTTTCAGAATAATTCGGCTCGGCTGAAAAGTCTCTGCCGAGGAATACCTCCTCCTGCTCGCCGCCAAACATTATTGGGCCGAGCTTTTCACTCATGCCGTATTTTGTAACCATCTTTCTGGCAATTTCCGTTGCGCGCTGTATGTCATTGGAGGCACCGGTACATATATCTTTTTGAGTGAGCTGCTCCGCCGCACGGCCGCCGAGCAGTCCGCATATGTCCTCAATCAGCTTTGTTTTTGATATATGACCCTTGTCATGCTCCGGCAGGTACATTGTGTAGCCTGCTGCCATGCCGCGGGGAATAATCGATATCTGATGCACGGGATCCTGCGTTGGGAGAAAGTATGATACTATCGCATGTCCCGCCTCGTGATAAGATGTTATCATCTTGTCTTTATCATTTATTACAAGCGAACGTTTTTCAGCGCCCATTACCACCTTTATAGTGGCCTCCTCAACAAGTTCGTTTGTTATTGCCTTCAGCTTTTTACGAGCCGCAAGCAGCGCCGACTCATTAAGCAGGTTTTCCAAATCGGCACCGGTAAAGCCCGCCGTTGACTGAGCTATTGTCTTAAGGCTCACATCAGGAGCAAGCGGCTTGCCCCTTGCGTGTACTTTAAGTATCTCCTCTCGGCCCTTAACATCTGGATAGTTTACCGTTATCTGCCGGTCAAAGCGTCCGGGACGCAGCAGCGCCTTATCAAGTACGTCCGGGCGGTTGGTCGCCGCCATGACTATTACGCCTTCGTTTGCACCAAAGCCGTCCATCTCAACCAGCAGCTGGTTAAGCGTCTGTTCGCGCTCATCGTGACCGCCGCCGAGTCCGGCGCCGCGCTGACGGCCTACCGCGTCTATTTCGTCTATGAATATTATCGACGGCGAGTTCTTCTTCGCCTCATTAAACAAATCTCTTACTCTCGATGCGCCGACGCCGACAAACATTTCAACAAAGTCAGAGCCGGATATTGAGAAAAACGGAACATTTGCCTCACCCGCAACGGCGCGCGACAGCAATGTCTTACCTGTGCCCGGAGGGCCAACCAGCAGCACGCCCTTGGGTATTCTTGCGCCCAATTCGTTATACTTCTGCGGATTTTTTAAAAAATCGACTATTTCCTGAAGCTCTTCCTTTTCCTCGTCAGCGCCCGCTACATCGGCAAATGTTGTCTTTCTCTTGTCATCTGCCGCCTGCTTGTATTTCGCCTTCCCAAAACTCAGCGTTTTGTCGCCGCCCATGCTCTGGCTCATGCGCTTCATCATAAAGTACCAAAACGCCACAAGCAGCACCAAAATTATTACCATCGGTATCATGCTGGTGAGCCACGATAAATTATTTCCAGCCTTATAGTCAAATGCTATCTGTTGGTTCGCATCTCCAGAATGCTCCTGCGCATTTTTAGATAAAATTTCTCCTACGTCATTATAGAAAATAGAAACATCCGGCACTGTGTAACTATAAACCTTGCCCGGCTCGCTGCGCAGCGTATATTTTAGCTCGCGGCTGGCTATATTAAGCTCACATGCGGCTATCTCATTATTATAAAACTTTGTTACTATCTCATAATATTTTGGACTTGCCGTTTGAGTCATGTTAATCGACACAAATATTATGCTCAGCAGCAGCACCAGCGGAAGCCCTACATAAAGCAGAATATTCCTGACACTTTTATTCAAGTATTACCACTCCTTATATTCCCTGAAACGCGGGACATATATTTATATATATTTCTCGTCAATCTCCGCCACATATGGCAAATTACGGTATTTTTCATCATAATCGAGGCCGTAGCCTATTATAAACACATCCGGTACCACAGCACCTACATAGTCCGGTTTTATATCCGTCATGTGGCGCGACGGCTTATCAAGCAGTGTGCATATTTTTATGCTGGCAGGATTCCTTGCTGACAGTATTTCCTCTAAATAAGAAAGCGTTAGGCCGGAATCAAGTATATCCTCTACTATCAGCAAATCATAGCCCTTAAGATTTATATCAATGTCCTTTACTATTTTAACCACGCCGGAGGTTTTCACTCCGTTACCGTAGGATGAAACGCACATAAAATCAACGCTGCATGGAATTTTTATGGCCCGCATAAGGTCCGCCATAAAAACCACCGAACCCTTAAGCACACTTACAAGCAAAAGATTTTTATCTTTATAATCTTCACTTATTTTGCGCCCAAGCTCTGAAATTATTAGCTTTAACCTGTTTTCATCAATAATTACATTTTTGACAGCCTGCTCTAACATATTCATCTGCATCTACCCTCATAAACTTATTTTTGCCAAATAAAACATATACATCCGGCGCGTCTATCCTCATTTATGTAAAATATCACTGCGCAGCATGCCGACCGCCACATCCTACACATTCATTTCCGCATAGCCGCTTTGCGCTGAAAAATCATGTTTTCCGATATGGCACATGCATTTTAAAAACACAGTGCATTTCCGCCGCTTAGACTAAAAAATCTATTTTATATATTTTCTCTCGTCGGCAATTCTATCACCACGACTCTTTTAGTGCTCCTGTCAACTATCGCAGATTTGTCTGCGCCAAAGCCTGCAACCCATACAACCTTTCCGTTATCTTCCGCCAGTACCGGCACAGAACTTCTCAGGCGCGGCGGAATATTCGCTTCATTAAACAGCTTTTTTAGGCTTTTGGTTACATTCCTTCTTGCAAGAGTTATCTTATCGCCCTCTTTTCGCTGCCTTAAGATTAGATTGGGATTTATTTTATCATAGTCAAGCAAACAGTTTAAAAATTTTTTGTTAACATTTTTACAATTATCAATTTCTTTTGCGTCAATTATGCGAATATTTATGCCTTCATAGCAAAAATCACCTTTGCATAAATCTATATTTACAGACTTTACTTCTCTTTCAGTGTAATTTTCAATATACAGCCTGCCCTTGCGCACCGATGCAGTATAACCCCTCCCAATATCAGCTCGTCCGGCGCCGGTACTTATAATATCGGACAATGTATAAGCAGCACGCTGCGACAGCTCTATGCCGCACTCCTCTTTAACCTCCGATTTTAAAAATCTTGTAAGCAGAGCCGCCTGAACAGTCTTAAGCTGAGAAATGGATATTCCGCCGGAAAGACCGTATGGATTTTCCTTTTTTATTCCAGCCGATACACGCCGGCATTCGTTTTCTAAAAATTCCTCATCTAGGCGGTTGTGCTGCGACGCTGCATATATATTCTGCAGTGCAGACTCATTTATTTCCTGCAAAGTGGGGAGTATATGTCTCCTTATTTTATTGCGGATGTATATTTCCTCTAAGTTTGTAGAATCCGTCACATAGCTTATATTTTTTTCTCTGCAGTATTCCTCAATCTCCATACGGCTGCAGGAGAGCAGCGGACGAATTATCCTGCCGCGGACCGCCGGTATTCCGCACAGTCCCTTAAGTCCAGTGCCTCGGATAAGATTTATCAGCATCGTCTCGGCATTGTCGTTTAAATTATGCGCCGTCGCTATCTTAAACTCAGATGGTGCGCATTTTTCAAAAAATTCGTATCTTAAACGGCGGCCGCACTCTTCATGTCCCTCGCCTGTCTGTGCCGAAATACCCGGTACGTCCGCTCTCATTGCATGGAATTTTACTCCTAAGTCCTTACATAACTTTTTCACAAATTCTTCGTCCCGGTCGGCCTCGCCACCGCGTATCATATGATTAAAATGCGCTGCTTCTATCCTATTTATGCCGATAGTATCTTTAAGCTCCAACATGATATAAAGCAGCGCCATTGAATCAGCGCCGCCCGACAACGCCACAAGCACAGAACTTCCCGCCGGCAACATATTATATTTGCTTATTATACTTAATACTTTATCCTTCATTGCGATATGCTTCCTGTGCCGTAAAGCGGGTAAATTCACCTGTCCAGTGCAGTTTGACAGCGCCCGTCTCACCATGACGGTTTTTGGCTACTATTACCTCTGCCGATGTCGTATCCGGAGGTGCATCTCCCTCGTCCATATCCGCCTGATAATAGCTTTCCCTATAAAGGAAGAGGACTATATCTGCGTCCTGCTCAATAGACCCCGACTCCCTCAAGTCCGCAAGCTGCGGGCGATGAGATTTGCCCTTTATCTCTGTACCGCGGGAAAGCTGGGCGCATACCAGCACTGGTACGCCCAAGTCCTTCGCCATTATCTTCAGATTTCGCGTTATGTCACTGACCTCTTGAACCCTGTTCTCCGTCCGGCGGGCCGAGCGCATGAGCTGCAGATAGTCTATTATAACAAGATCGGCCTTTTTCATGCGTCTAACCTTTGCTTTTATCTCCGGTACCGTTATGCCGGAGGATTCATCAAAATATATCGGCGCTTTTGAAAGCACGTCGCTCGCCTGTATAAGCCGCGTCCACTCCGGACCCGATATGTCGCCGCTGCGCAGCTTCTCGCTCTTTATCGACGCTTCGTCCGACAGCATTCGCTGCGCCAACTGGTCACGCGTCATCTCAAGCGAGAAAAAGCATACGGATTTTCCCTGCTGCACTGCGACGTTGCGCGCAATGTTAAGCGCAAAGCTCGTTTTTCCCATGCCGGGACGCGCGCCGAGTATTATTAAGTCTGACTTATTAAGCCCCGTTATTATCCTATCGAGATCGGATATGCCGCAGGGTATGCCGATATAGTCGCCGCGGGTTTCGGGGTTGGATATTTTGTCTATACGATCAAGCGTCTCATTGACTATTATGTCTTTTATATGTCTGAGACCGGTAACCTCTTTGCCCTGCCTTATCTCAAAAATGCGCTGCTCGGCAGAATCCAAAAGCACGCCGGCATCTGATGTGCCCTCTGTCGCGTCAGAGATAATGTTACGCGCTGCACTTATGAGAGAACGTACATAATATTTCTCCCGCACTATCGCGGCATAGCTCTCTATATTTGCAACCGACGGCACCGTCTGTGCAAGCTGGACAAGATACGCCTTGCCGCCGGCGTCATCATAAAGTCCGGATTTTTTTAGCTCCTCCAGCACTGTTACCGTGTCTATTTTCGCGCTGAGCTGGAACATGTCGAATATGACCCGATATATTGCCTGATGCTGCGGCAGATAAAAATGCTCCGCCTTAATTGTGTCCGCCACGCGGGTTATGCTCGATGGGTCAAGCAATATGCCGCCCAGCACCGACTGCTCCGCCTCCAGCGAAAAAGGCGCCTGCTGGCCGTATTCGGAAAAGAGATTCTGCTCCGGCAACTTAAATACACTCCTTTAACAAGGCTTATTCCACAACCATTACCTTTACGTTCGCAATCATGCCCATGTGCAGCTTTACCTGCACATCATATGCACCGTAGGCCTTAATGTCCATTGGCACCGATACCTTTTTCTTGTCAACCGCTACGCCAAAAGCTTTGTTTATTTCCTCGGCAATTTCTTTTGATGTTACGGCGCCAAACAGCTTGCCGCTCTCGCCCGCTTTCGCATGTATGCTAATGGTTTTTCCATCTATTTTGTCGCATACTGCCTTTGCAGCAGCGCGCTCTTCTTCAAGATGATGCGCCTTCGCTGCTTCCTTGTTCTTTATATCGTTTAAGGCCGACGCCGAGGCCTCTACTGCAAGGCCTCTCGGCAGCAAAAAGTTTCTGGCGTAACCGTCGGAAATCTCTTTTATCTCCCCCGCCTTGCCTTTGCCCTTTACATCTGTTTTGAATACTACTTTCATATATATCCTCCAATTCATAATTTAAATGATAGTTATGCGCTGTATACGCTGTAATATTACAATTGCAGTCTCCGGCAAAGCTTACTGAAACTTTGCCGGATATCTCAATTTATGATTTATGCCGCCAAATTTGCCCTACAGTGTTAGGACATGCCATTTGGGTAACAATTTAAAATAGTAATTTCGCAGCCAGCAAAAGCAAACTTTTCTCCGCAGATATTAATTTTTGCAGACAGTATAATTACTCTGCCGGTCAAAAAAGAAATACATTTAAATAATAATATATCGCTCCAGACTTTTGTTTGGCAGTCAGCTTGCCGCATAACACCGCCAAAGATATGCATCTTGCTCTCTTTGACTATTGGGAATTTTAAACGCACTTGACCAACAAAATCAAATAAATTAAATGTTGCACAGCCGCACAGCCTCTGCAAAACCGTATATAGTAAAAATAACGGCGGCACACCGTCCACTATTAAGAAATATCTTTATTGTATTAATAAAATGGGAGTATATTTAAACAAAAAGCATCGGCAGACAGATTTACGCATACAAATTTGCCGCCGCTCCAATGTCCAATTTATATATACAGCATATAAGCCCGTTCTGCAATGCGTTTCAACTTACAATATATTTCCCATTTAAGCCAGTTTGCTATACCATACTCTCGTTATATTCGTTTATGGCGTCTATAAGCCGGCGTTTAGCGTCAAACAGAGTGGTGTCCTTAAGCTGCGCCGCTGCCATGGTCATATGCCCGCCGCCGCCGAGCTTTTCCATTATAAGCTGGACGTTAATCTTGCCGAACGAGCGTGCAGAAATATTAACAATATCGTTAATATGCATTATTACAAACGATGCATCCACTCCCGATATCGACAGCAGCTCGTCCGCCGCCTGCGCCGCCACTATGCGTATATTGCCGTCCTTTGCATCGGTACTGGCTATAGCACAGTCGCCTATTATCTCTGCCGATGACACTATCTGCGAGCGCGTCATATATAAATCCATACTGCCGGAAAACAGCCGCTTTACCTCTATTGGGTCGGCGCCTCTGCTGCGGAGGAAGGCCGCCGCCTCAAACGTGCGTACGCCGGTGCGAAGCACAAAATTGCGGGTGTCCAGCATTATGCCCGACATAAGCGCTTCAGATTCCAGCGAGCCGACAAAATGCTCGCCCATGTACTGAAGCATTTCCGTTACAAGCTCGCAGGTCGATGACGAGTAAGGCTCATGATAAAATATTACGGCGTTGTTTATATAATCAACCGTCCTGCGGTGATGGTCGATTACAACAATGGTGCTGCACTTTCTGAACACTTCGGGAGAATCCAGCAGCTCGGCAATATGCGAGTCGACGACAATAAGCAGCGTGCGTCTGGTTATCATGTGCAGCGCCTGCTCCGGTTCAATTACCGCGTCGGTTATGCCATGCTGCTCCATTCTCTCTAAAAGCGGCAGTGCAAGCGATTTTGAGCGAGTCATAACTATCTTTCCGGTTTTCTCCAGCTCCACGACTGCTCGCCATAGTCCGACGGCTGCACCCAGCGCGTCAAGATCGGCATAACCATGACCCATTATGAGTACATTATCACTGCTTAAAATAAGCTCCTTTACAGCAGACGCCACAACACGCGCGCGAACCTTGGTCCTTCGCTCAACCGTTTTGGACGCACTGCCAAAAAATTTATACTCACTTCTATTTTTAATCGCCGCCTGATCTCCGCCGCGCCCTAAAACCATATCGAGCGCCTGCCGGGCATTTAAATCACACTCTTTTAAAGTGCTGCCGCAGCCCGCACCAATTGACAGGCTCAATCCGCCAGCATGGCCTTCGACAGTGAGTTCCTTTACCGTCTCCAATATTTTAAATTTGCTTTTCTCCATATCATTAAGCACGCGTTCTTCCATGACAAGCAGATATCTGTCGGAGGCAAGCTTTGTGAGCAAAGCATTTCCGTCCTGAGCTAAGCTCTCTACCAAATTGTCAATCTCTCCGGATATTATTGCGCGCTCGCTGTTTTTCCAGTCCTTTGTTACGTCTTCCATGTTGTCTATCGTTATAAGCATTACAACCGGACGAGTTTCACCATACTCCTTGGCTGTGCGCTTTAAATTGGTCTCGTCAAAGAAATATAAAATTTTAGTAACTTTGTCATCTTTTACAGAGTCGCTCTCATAAACCGAGAAGCTTTTATCGTCATATTCAATATCTGCTCTGCGGTTTGAACTCAATATATCTTCAGTATCTTTACTTATAACAAAGCCGTAGTGCTCGCCGTAAGCATCCCTCCCGTGCAGCACGTGCGTCCTGAAAGATTCGTTGTACCATATAATCTCGCCTGTGTCATGCGTAACTAAAATCGGCATTGTAAAGCCGCTTAGTACATCAGAACCCTCCTGCCTCAAATCGTCGGCAAGGCTGAATATGTATTTTCTAATATCCTTATTCAGCATTCTAA
>CAJFJP010000024.1 GCA_904384255.1 Candidatus Timburyella stercoris | reverse complement strand
GGAAACAGACTACGCCACAAATCTGCAGACAATGCTGTCTTATCAGGGATATTACGGCTCGGTTGATTTATATGCACAGCAGACTTATGAATTTTTGCTAAGCTATGCCAAAATAAACAATAACATAGAAATTGTTTTCATTGACCCCGACCAGCCGGAAATGCAGGATATATCGCAGAAATATTCAGATGTGTCGCAAAGCATGAATTACTGCGACCTCCTCGTCACTTCTGAGTTTGAGCTTAACGGTCAGACAATCTCGCGTCATAAGCTCATATCATCTGCGGACTTTTTTGAAACAGAGACTGACAGCTATGGCTACTATACCACCATATCCGGCTCCAATCTTGAGTCGGTACTGACCTCTGCGCTTTATACTGTAACATCTGAGCGCACATATTATGTTGGCAATATAGCGTCGCACAACACATCGGCTATTGACAATTACGCCACACTGCTGGAAAACAACAACTATGTGGTTGAGGAAATAAGCAGCCTTGTTACAGCCGATATCGATTCAAAATATGATATAGTCGTTCTTTGTGCTCCGACTGAGGACCTCAGCGAGGAAGAAGTAAATAGGCTTTCAGCTTTCCTTGAAAACGGCGGCAGCTATGGCAAATCGCTTATTTATATCGCCAGCTCTAATCAGGGCGAGCTTCCGAACTTAGAGGAGTTCCTTTATGAGTGGGGTTATACCTTTAAATCGGGTACTCTTTATGAGACGGACTCAGGATATCATCGCACCGGCAGGAACACCGAAGTATTGTCTTTGGCTGAGTCTAATGATATATTAGAGGTTCCTTCAAGCTATTATTTCTATGTTTCAGATTATAATAAGCCTATACTTATAGAAAGTCCTAACAATTCTGCTTATTCAGTGCAGTCTTTAGTAGGCTTTAACGACACAACAGTGGTATATCCTGCAAATGCACCGGAAAATTGGACGGCAGACAATGCTGAAAAAGGCGATTTTGTACGTGCAGGTATGAGCACATATACCACCTACAGCGGTGTAGATGCAATAACTTCTAATGTTGTTGCCCTGTCCAGCGCTGATTTTATAAACAACTCAACAGTATCATCGTCGTATGTATATAATCTTAATCTTATGCTGAGCCTTTCAAATCGCCTTGTGGGCGCGGCAGATGAGATAACCTTTACTAACAAGGTCATTGAGAGCGACACATTTAGTCCTACTGAAGCTAATGTCAATGTTATAAGATGGATATTTGCCATAATTGTGCCTATAGTCGTTATAGCCGCCGGCATCTATATCTTTGTCAGGAGGAAGAATTTATGAGTTCCGACAACACGAAAAAAGACAAATCATTTTCTGGCGGCGAAAACGGCAATATAACAGATGATTTATCGACATCACGGGATAGTGGAAAAGATAAAAATATCAGCGCCAATTTTGACGATAAGAAAAACACCGGCAAATTAAGCGGCGAGGCTGTAAATGACGCTGCACAAAATAATACAGACGGCGCCGACAATAATGGCAAAATCGAAAGCAGAGAAAATGTATCGGGCGACGAAAAATTTTCGGATACAGGCTTTATTGACGAAAATTCCAGCATATTTACTGCACCGACAATTAAGGCGCAAAAAAAGAAGAGAAATTCTAAAAAGTCAAGAATAATAAAGCTTATTATTGCAATTATAGTTATGCTTGCGCTTGTAGCAGCTGCCATCGGTATAGTACTTATCTTCGGTGAATCCGGCGGTGACGATGTTTCCTCTTCCTCAAGCAGTGATGCCTCAATAAGCGTTAAGGCAGTATCTGCATCGGACATCAGCCGCGTTGAAGTTCATAATCAGTACGGCAGCTATGTAATATCGGCTGCCGGAGACAGCTCTTCGGAAGATAATTCCTCTGATAATTCAAGCGGCTCAGGCTCTTCTTCCAGTTCATCCAGCGACGACTTAAGCTGGAAGCTGGAGAATGTTGACGAAAGGATTCCAATAGATGACGAAGTAATTGCCGGAATACCTGAAGCGGCTGCTGTTGTCAATGCACAGCGTAAACTTGCCGACTCTGCTGAAAGCTTAGCTAATTATGGTCTTGACAACCCTGAAATAACCATTAAAGTTACCCTTAAAAACGGAGAAGAATATACAATAAGCATAGGAAATGCAACCTCTATCGATTCAGGCAGATATATTCAGGTATCGGGCGACGACGCTATTTATCTGTCTGAGAGCGGATATGAGGAGACTTTTGACACTTCCACCACATATTTTGCAGAGCTTGTTATTGTAAGCGCACTTGAGGAAAGCAGCACCTATTCCAAGTATTTTTCAAGTGGAGAACTTATAGGCTATGACAGCATAAAGCTTTCAGGTTCAATATATCCGCAGCCGGTTGAGCTTGCATTTACTCCCGATGACGCACTTATTGCATATCAGGTAACAGCGCCGATAAGCGACGCTGCAAACGAGGTCACAGCTGTAGATATACTATCTCCGCTTTCCGGCTCGCTTTATGCCTCTGAAACGTATGTACTTTCCCCGGATGCTGCTACGCTCAGCGAATATGGCTTTGATAATCCGACAAGCGTTGTAGAATATACAATTAAGGATGTTTATCTCAAGGTTACTGTCGGAAAGGCTGACGGCGACGGTTATTATGCTGTAATGATAAATGACATACCGGCTATATACAAAGTTAGTGAAGCAAATATAGATTTTGCAATGTATTCTACTGACGATATATATTATACCAGCATACTTGTAGAGTCTATATCAGATATACAGTCAATAACCTTTAAGACGCCGGATAATGAGTATCTGTTTGAGCTTGAGCATACCTCAACAACCACAACCGACGAAGACGGAAATACAGACACCAAGACAGATATTATAGTAAGATACAACGGAGCTGAGATATCTTCTGTTGATTTCAGGACGTTCTATCAGCATCTTCTGCTTATGAAATCTGTTGAAGCGGTTCCATCAGATGTGCCGGACACTGAGCCAGAATATGTTTTAACTCTTACACATGTGGACTCAAGCGTATCCGATACAGTGATTAAGTTTACTAAATACTCCTCTCGTCGGTATATTGCTGAAAAGCAGGGCGGCAGGCAGCTCTGCATAACATCGGATACTGTAAATGCATATGTGACATATATTCAAAATCTGATAAACGGCGAAGAAGTGCCTGAGCCTTAATATTTATTTATAATATTATATAGCTTTATCGTTTAAGTATATAATATTATAACTGCACTGATCTGCGTATTATTTATCTATAGAAATAGAAGTATGATTTTTAAATTTTTTAGCCTCCGGTAAACCGGAGGCTTTGTTTTTAGCAAATATGACTTTCAGCTTTGATGTATAAGATAAAATCGTTTTAACTACATATAAAGATAATCCGTTCATAGCAAATATTTAACTAAAAGTGGCTGTATTGCTTAGCAGGTAATAAAAGTGCAATTTTGGTAAATTCGGCATTGGCCGATTAAGCCATGTATATTTTTTACCTATATTTTTATAAAATGAATTTTCCGGTAAACTG
This sequence comes from Candidatus Timburyella stercoris, assembly GCA_904384255.1. GTDB lineage: Bacteria > Bacillota > Clostridia > Oscillospirales > Acutalibacteraceae > Timburyella > Timburyella stercoris. The sequence continues at coordinate 15,660 of CAJFJP010000024.1, read as the reverse complement.
CGACCTGAGCGTCAAAGTCATATATAATTATCTCGCGCTTTTTGCAGCGCTGCGCCTGCCTGCTTGAAGTCACGAAATTACTCTCTGCCAGGCGCAAAATTTCTACTCCCTGCACATTGTCATCTTTTTATTGCAGATCCGCTCGTTTTTATGTGCAGAAACATTAGAATTTTTGTAAGCCTCAAGGGACAAAAAAACGCTGTGTATAACCCATACACAGCGTTTATATAAAATCTATTTGTAGTCGTCCCTATTTTGTTCTTTTATAATCTTGTTATATATCTCGTCTGCCTTGCTGGGAGGTTCTTCATTATGTTCTTGCATAACCGTATTTCCACAGTTTTCAGCTTCTCTTTGTTCATCTTCGTACTTTTTCTTTATTTTGCTGATATACTCAGTTCCGCCGGCAAGAGAAGAACACAGAAAAACGACTATATATACAGCAGAAGCTATAAGCAGCGGACTTGGTAGTTCTGTCTGATGAAGCAGTGCGCCGTTACCAGTAAGCTTAATGAAATAATACGGCAGCGTGCAGGCCAATGAGTATACAGCTGCGCATATTCCAAATCCATATGCCCATCTTACCGCTTTCGGATATCCGGCCTCGGCAATCATCCTGCCGTGGAAAAGCCAGAAAACCAGCAAGAAGCAAATCATCGCAGTGTTATTTATATTATCCGAAATATTGGCAATGCCGGAATGCTCGGTAAATACTATAGCCAGCTTGAGCGCTGTCATAATAATTACCGCCGCTGGTGCAAATCCCGCTGGACGTATACCCTGCCACTGAGCATATGCATAGTAAAGGAAAAACAACAGCGACAACACCGCAAATGCAATATAAAACAGATACAAATAAAATAAAAGCCCATTTGATGCGCCTAAAATCACTGCTGAAGAAAATTCTTCCGACACCATGACCATAAATATGTCCACGACAATTGCCGCTGCCATAACAAGGCTCATAATAAATACCGGCCTTGACTTTAATGGAACAGCTACGGGGTATTTCTTGCGTGTGCTGCCGTAAACGAGCAATATTAGCATTGCCACAAGAGTTATACCTAAAACGGCATAACCCGCCGCTTCAAGCCCATCCTTATAAAATCCGCTGTCAGCATTTATAAGCAGTGCCTGCTCGATTATATGCAATATTACAATAATCGCCGAAGGTATTAGAAACCATAGAAGCAATTGCTTTACTTTCATAATTACCGCCTTTATCTCTCAGAAATAGGAGTATACTCCCTTTTTTTCATTATTGCCTTATATGCCGGACGTATAATTCTGCCGCAGGTGGCAATTTCTTCAATTCTGTGCGCACACCAGCCGGCTGTGCGTGCGACGGCAAAAATAGGAGTATAAAGCTCAGGCGGTATATTGAGCGATTTATATACAAGCCCTGAATACAAATCAACATTCGCGCATATATTTTTAGTGTCACCCTTAAATTCTGCAAACACTTCCGGAGTAAGCTCTTCCACTGCTTCCAGCAAGTCAAAATCGTCGCCGTAGCCTTTCTCATGTGCAAGACTGCGGGCGTTTTCCTTGAGTATAATGGCGCGTGGGTCACTTAAGGTATACACAGCATGACCCATGCCGTATATAAGTCCAGAACCGTCGCCTGCTTCCCTTTTCATTATTTTTACCAGATAATCCTTTATCTCGCCCTTGTCCTTATGATTTTTTACGCCAGCCTTAATATCCTCCAGCATGGCCATAACCTTTATATTCGCGCCACCATGACGCGGTCCCTTAAGCGAGCCTATCGCCGCACCTATCGCTGAATATGTATCAGTGCCGGATGAGGTTACCACCCTTGTTGTAAATGTCGAATTGTTTCCTCCGCCGTGCTCGGCATGAAGTATAAGGCACAAATCGAGCAGCTTGGCCTCAACATCAGTAAATTCCCTGTTAGGACGCAGCGATGAGAGTATAAACTCCGCCGTGTGGTGCGCCGGATTATTAGGATGTATGAACATGCTTTCATGGTCAAAATGGCGCCGTTTTACCTGGTATGCCCACACCATCATCGACGGCATGAGCGCAATAAGGTTTATCGACTGCATAAGCACGTTCATAAGAGATGTATCATCTGGATTATCATCATAAGCATAAAGGCCTAAAACACACCTTTGAAGCTTGTTCATTATATCCTTTGAAGGAGTTTTTATTATAATGTCTTCAGCAAAATATTCCGGAAGCTCTCGGCAAATGGCCAAAAGGCTCTGAAAATGCTCTAACTGCTCCGCTGTCGGAAGCTCGCCGAATAAAAAGAGCCATACCGTTTCCTCAAAGCCAAAGCGTCCTTCAGCCGCAGCTCCCGATACTATGTCGCGGACGTCTATGCCCCTATAAATGAGCTTTCCATCCGTCGGTTCCTTCTCGCCCTCGCTTATAACATATCCGTGTACACTGCATATCTTCGTAAGGCCCGCCATTACGCCTGAGCCGTCGGGATTTCTAAGTCCCGTCTTTACATGATATTTTTCATTAAAAGTAGGGTCTATTCGGTTATTTTTTTTAACCTGCTCGCATAAACTGGACAAGACGTCCTGTGAAATTCTATCATTCATATTGTTTCCACCTCCGCAATTTTACCAGTTAATCGGTTTACCGGTGTATTATATAATTTTATCTCAACTAATATTATAAGTCAATAAATATATTATTAAGTATTTCAGGAGAAAATAATTATGAAGCACTTTTATGCCCTTACTTTGTCAGTCTTTCTTGCGCTTATGATCGCCGTTCCCTCAATTTCGCTCATTCCCAGAAGCAGCGGCGCCGGCGGAGGAGGACTATCAATAACTGAGCCGGAGTTTGGCAGCGCCTTTAAGGTATATATGCATGAAAAGAACGAAGTCGTTACGCTTTCGGCGGAGGATTATCTTTTTGGTGTAATTGCCGGCGAAATATCATTTGATTATGGTGACGAAGCCATAAAGGCACAGATAATTGCATCATACACCTTTGCCATGCGCCGCAAGGAGCAGCGCGCCGCGCAGCCGGACGCCTCCATTTTAAATGCCGACATAACCGACGACCACACTATAGATCAAAATTATCTTGACGAAGAAGCGGCACGCTCAAAGCTCGGCAGCTCATATGACAGTTGCCGCTCCCGCTTTTCGGAGCTTATGAAAGATGTACAGGGATTATGCATGAGATATGATGGGGAGCTTATTTTAGCGGTTTATCACGCCATATCCGGCGGTCGCACAGAATCAGCAGCAAATGTTTGGGGATCTGATATGGCATATCTTCAGCCGGTAGAAAGCGTTGGTGATCTGCTCGACCCAAGTTATCTGAGCACTGTTACATATACGGCGCAGGAGTTTTTACAGCATCTTTATGAGATGGACGCCGGCGTGAGCGGCACAGAGATGCAGCCTGTGCCGGATGCTTCCACCGTTGACTGCGCAGCCATGATAACTCAACCAAAATGCTCTGCTTCCGGTACGGTTTTGGAATATACTCTCAACTCAAAGGTATATACCGGGCAGCAGATAAGAAAATATTTTGCCCTGCGCTCGGCCAACTTTGATCTTACATATTCTGACGGCAACTTTACCTTTACGGTACGCGGCTACGGTCATGGTGTTGGCATGAGCCAGACAGGCGCAAAATATATGGCCGAACAGGGCAGCAGCTATGAAGAGATACTTAACTGGTATTATACCGATATATCTATTGAAAAATATCAGTAACAATATTTTTCATCAAAACACATAATTTGCGGTTGGTTCGCCTTTTAAAAACAGCAGATGCTACATTTGGCCATCGCGCCGAACTCATCGGCAATTTTTGCTTAACCGACATATTTATACAGCATATAAAAATCTTTTGCATTAATGGCTGGCAAAATTCCATAGCCTTTTTAATAAAAAACAGATAAGAAATTAATTAAATTTTTATCATTTATCGGGCAATTATTGATTAAATGCTGTGTCAAATGTTTCGCTTCCGGAATAGTATAAATCAGGTAAAAAATTTATTTTGTAATATATGGAGGTCATTTTATGCCTGATTTAAATTGCCCCATGTTCTTTTTAGGCTCTACTACTCCCAAGGGTTTTAGTCCATTTTTCGACACGGTTTACGGTTTAGAGGAAGGCTGGAGAGTATACATATTAAAGGGCGGTCCCGGCACCGGTAAATCTACGCTGCTCAATAAGGCGGCAGCCATGGCCATTGCGGCCGGCAAGGAAGTGCAGATTATCCCCTGCTCTGGAAATCCCGACTCTCTTGACGCTGTAATACTACCGCAGTCAAAAATATTTGTGCTCGACGGCACCGCTCCACATGTGATGGAGCCAAACTATCCAGGAGTATGTGAGAATATTATTAATCTTGGCGAGTTTTATGATTCCGACAAGCTGTTTAAGCAGAGGGATAAAATAATACCTTTGTTTAAAGAAAATGCCGCTTTAAACGGCCGTGCCAGACGATACATATCCGCCGCGGGCTCTCTTATCAGCGACAGTTACCGCATTGCAATGGATTACACCGACACCGAAAAGGCCGCAAGGTTTGCTCATGCTTTTGCAAAACGCGAATTGCCGTCAAAGAAAGGCGAGTCGCATGAAACCTTTAGGCTGCTTTCCGCTATTACGCCATACGGCAGTATATTCTTCGAGCATACCCTGCACAGCCTGTGCGACCGCGTGATAGCTATAGAGGACGAATACGGCGCAGCTTCAAGAATAATAATGTCCACACTGCGTTCAGCATTTTTAAAAAGCGGCTACAGCATAATCACATGCCCATGCCCAATGTCACCGGATGAGAGCATAGACCATCTTATTGTACCGGAGGCATCATTTGCAGTATGTACGTCAAACAGATATCATAAGGTAGAAAAAGCAACCAGACGCATTCACTCGCGTCGTTTTACTGATATGTCTGCGCTACGCAGCCGCAAGCAGAGACTCTCATTTAACCGCCGCGCCGTAAAAGAACTGATGATAAGCGCGTGTGAAATACTGCACGATGCAAATAATGTGCACGACAAACTCGAAAAATATTACATAGACGCTATGGACTTTAAAGGCGTTGAAAAAGCCCAGAATAAAGTAGTTGAAAGTATAATAAATTTATAATTGTTATATCTTTTTAATTTATAAAAGTTATGGCAAAGGCCTTCCAGATGTTTTTAGTTATGTTGGAAGGCCTTAACTTTAATCTATCGAGGAGGTCTTATTCTATCAATAGCTTTAAAATTTCCCCTTGCTATTGGCAGAGCCAGTAGTTCACTTCCTCAATTGGTAAATAAAAAGCCGCTTAAAGCGGCTTTTTATTTTTGGCAATTTATGATATTCAATAAAATTTACCAACTGGTATAGCTGATAATCCGCGCATATCTATGCTATGATATAACATTTTGAGATAAATAGGCATTTTTGAGCACTTCAGCAGTATTCGCACTCTATCTAAGCACGAATTACTTCCGGGCTTAGCCCAATAGATGACAATTCAGCACAGAGCAGGCTTCCGAGTATATCGGCAGTATTCTCACTCTATCTAAGTACGAATTACTTCCGGGCTTGGCCCGGAGGTAAAAATATAAATGACAGAATAACTTGGACTTAGTCTGAATATGTATTAATTGAGCTATGTTAATTTGGAGGAATGTTAATGCAGAACGAAAGCAGAGGGCTTACATCGTCGGAGGCTGCAAAGCGGCTTGAACAGTACGGTTCCAATACGCTTAAAAGCGGGAAAAGAATACACCCTTTAGCAATATTTTTCAGCCAATTCAAGGATGTTCTCATAATAATACTGTTAGCAGCAACGGTAATATCCTTTATAATGGGAGAAACCACCGAGGCTATAGCTATTGTAGTAATAGTAATAGTCAATGCTTTTTTGGGGTTTATCCAGGAATACCGTACTGAAAAGACCATTGAAGCGCTGAGAAACATGGCGGCGCCAACCTGCCGAGTAACGCGTGACGGCGAGGTTAAAGACATCCCCTCATCAAGCCTTGTGCCCGGAGACCATATATTGCTTGACAGCGGCGACCGCGTTCCGGCAGATGCAAAGCTGCTTACAGCTTATTCCATAAAGGCAGATGAATCCATTCTGACAGGTGAATCCGTGCCGGTTGATAAATCATCCGGCAAAAGCGGCAGCGCAGGTAGTGTGCACATGGGCACTATTATAACCTCCGGCCGCGGCGACGCCGTTGTAACGGCCACCGGCATGAATACCGAAATGGGAAAAATCGCCGGCATGCTCGGTGAGATAAAAGAGGCTCAGACACCACTGCAAAAGCGTCTTAACCAGCTGGGCAAATTTTTGGCAATAGGCTGCCTTTTAATATGCGCAATAGTGGCCATAACCGGTGTTATAAAGGGCGAAAACATACTTGACATGCTGATAGTCGGCATATCGCTGGCCGTAGCCGCAGTGCCGGAGGGTTTACCCGCAATTGTCACCATTTCACTGGCGCTTGCTGTAAGCCGCATGGTTAAGCGCAAGGCCCTAATACGCAAGCTGCACGCCGTTGAGACGCTCGGATGCGCTTCGGTAATATGCTCGGATAAAACCGGCACGCTGACTGAAAACCGCATGACGGTGCGGCAGATGTACTCTGGCGATAAGATTTACGATATATCCGGCGAAGGGTATGACGGCAAAGGCAGCTTTAGCATATCCGGAGCAAAATGCGACCCGCTTATAAGTCAGAGCGCTAAAATGTCGCTTATTATAGCCGCCGTATGCAATAACTCGGAAATTCAAACGCGCGGTACAAAGACCTCTGTTTACGGCGACCCGACCGAACTTGCCCTACTGACGGCGGCAAAAAAGAGCGGCGTGGATTTATCCGGCGTTCGTCGGATAAATGAAATACCATTTGATTCCGATAGAAAACGCATGTCAGTGACGGTTAATATAAACGGGCAGTGCTATATTCTGACAAAAGGAGCGCCGGACATTATACTCAGCCTGTGCACAAAAGTAAGCACTTCCTCCGGCATTGTTCCGCTCACGCCCGAGATAAAATCACGAATACTTTCGCACAATGAGAAAATGGGAGAAGCGGCGCTGCGCGTTATAGGCGCGGCATACAGAGAAATAAGGGCGTCTGAAAGCGGAGAAAGCGCTGAGCGCGGTCTGATTTTCACCGGCCTTTTCGGTATGATAGATCCGCCGCGCAAGGCGGCGTACAAGGCGGTAAAAACCTGTAAATCCGCTGGCATTAAGCCGGTTATGATAACCGGTGACCATAAGCTTACCGCTATGGCCATAGCTAAAGATTTAAAGATATATAAAGAAGGCGACGCTGTTTATACCGGTCAGGAGCTGGATGCCATGGACGATGCTTCCCTTGCAAGGGCGGTGAGAAAGGCGTCGGTATTTGCCCGTGTTTCTCCGAGACATAAGCTGCGCATTGTCCGCGCTTTTCAAAAAAACGGACACATAGTCGCTATGACAGGGGATGGAGTAAATGACGCTCCCGCAGTAAAAGAGGCCGACATAGGCGTATCTATGGGAATTACCGGTACCGATGTCACCAAAGAAGCCGCTGGCGTAATACTCCTCGATGACAACTTTGCAACCCTCATAGCTGCCGTCGAAGAAGGCCGGGTAATATACAGAAATATACGCAAATTTATACGTTATCTGCTAAGCTGCAATGTCGGCGAGGTGCTTACGATGTTTGTCGGCATGCTGCTTGGGTTCCCGGTTGTACTGCTCCCTATACAGATATTGTGGGTAAACTTAGCGACTGACGGACTGCCCGCCATAGCTTTAGGTCTTGATCCACCGGACGATGATGTTATGCAGCATCCGCCGCGCAGAGCAAGCGAGGGAGTATTCTCAGGCGGGCTGCTGTTTAAAATCATATTCCGCGGCATTTTAATAGCCGCCTGTACGCTGTGCACATTCTGGATTATACAAATATCCGGCGGCGGCCTTGAGGCGGCCCGCACTGGCGCTTTTATGACGCTCGTTTTAACACAGCTTATACATGTTTTCGAATGTAAATCTGAGGAGCACAGCATTTTCAAAATACACCTTCTCAATAACAAGGCGCTTATTTTTGCTGTGTTGTCGTCTCTTATACTGCTGCTGTCGGTAATATATATACCTTTCCTTTCTGATATATTCAGTACCTCTCCGCTCAGCCTTAATCAGCTCATTTATGTCGTGCTGATAACGCTTATATGCCCAATAGCCGGAGCTGTTGTTACCCGGAAATAATTTAATATATCTATATTCTTAATTATCTCATTCATTAGCAGCAAGCAATAACGCTTATAAGACATAATTAGCCTGTTAATATAAAACCACCGGAGAAGCTGGCGGATTCAGAAAGCGCCTGAACGGCTCCTCCGGAAGCGCCCAATGGTGTGTGTAGAAGCCCGGCATTTGCCGTATTACTCGCTCCTGCTTTTCGTTTCCAATTCAAGCGGCTTCTATTTCTTCGGATTTTCTAAAAAATTGGCGTCGCACGGCTTCGATGCTCCGCATCTTTGCTTCCCATTGCCGTATACTTCTCACTTTCCTTTTTCGCCCACATCCTTTTTTCCACGCAAACGCTGAAGCTTTTGCAGCTCCGGTGCAGCCGGAGATATATACAATAAAATAAACGGGAAGAGCTAAAATATCAAGCTCCTCCCGTTTATGCTTTTATAAAATACCATCGACATTTATATATACGGCCTTAGCTGATGTTGTCAAGCATTAAGCTCATATATTTTCATAAGCCCGTAAAACACCAAATCTTTATCAAATATATAACTCTCCGGCAGAGCAGCGTGCACAGCAGCGGCGTTGCCGCCAGTCACTATTCCGGCAAAGCTTTGTCCAAGTGCAGACGACACATTTGCAAGATAGCCTTTTGCAAATTCAGCCGTCGCATAGTAAGCGCCTGCCAGCATGCACTCGCGTGTATCAGAGCCTATAAGACGTATATCGTCCTGTGGAGTTATGTACGGCAGCTGTGCGGTATTTTGCGACAGGGATTTAAGCATGGTGCTTACTCCCGGCACAATCGCACCGCCTAAAAACACCCCGCCGGCCGATAAAACATTAGCAGTAGTCGCTGTTCCAAAGTCAAAAACTACCGCCGGCAGGCTGTATTTTGCCGCAGCGCCGCAGCATGCCGCAATACGGTCGGCGCCGAGCAGCGCAGCGTCATAATGCGATATGTCTATATTTAAGCTTGCATACGAGTTAGCAGAAATCGGCGAATGTCCCGTAATCGCTTCAAGCGCCGAGGCCACTGCGTTGTTTTTCTCCGGCACTACTGATGCAAATACCCCGCCGTCGGGATTATCTGTTTTTAATATGCTATCGGATATAAGCGATATAAAATCGCCGGCAGAACTATACTCAGATGTTGGAAATAATACTGTCTTTCCTGAACAGAAAACAGCCGTATTCGTGTTGCCGACATTTACAGCAATTATCATACATTCTCCCCTATCATTTTTTTAACAAAGCTCAGTATATCATCTACCGCCGCAAGCGCACCCTTCCCAGTATCACCGCAGGCAAGCCTGCCGGAGCGTGGCTCTATTACCTTCCATCCCCGCTCTTTGAGTATCTGTAGATTATTCTGCACCGCCTCATTCTCGTACATTCTGCAGTTCATTGCCGGCGCAATAATACGCGGTACATCCTTTACCGCCAGTGTACAGGACGTTAACATGTCATCTGCTATTCCGCCGGCTATTTTGCCAATTATATTAGCTGTCGCCGGAGCTATAAGCAGTGCATCAGCCGACTTTGCCAAATCTATGTGGGCTATAATGGACGGCTCGTCCTCCTGAAGCACATTGGTATATACCCGATTTTTGGTGAGCGCCTGCATAGTGAGCGGAGTTATAAAGCCAGTTGCCGCCGCCGTCATTATAACATTCACATTACAGCCTGATTTTACAAGTCCGTTTGCAATGTCCGCGGCCTTGTACGCCGATATGCTGCCCGTTACTCCCAAAATTATCTTTTTCATAAATCTGCTCCTTCTTAGTGGTAATGCGGTTGTCAATATTTACACCAACACAATCCGCTAAATTATGCCAGGTTATTTTATTTTAAATGACGCCAAAAAACACACATAATATACAAACGCTTTAATTGTCAAAAATAATAATACAATTTTTATTGCCGGACGCATTTGAGCTCAATTCATCTGTAATGATAAACACCTTTACAAATATTGTATTAAAATATCTTGCATTGCTCTCTTGATATATCGGCGATTTTCCTCGCTATATCCTGCTTTGTTGAACATCTGATTACATCGCCGGCTTTTGATATAATAAAGGCCTCATGCTTGTCACCGCTTATGCCGGTTATATCGTTGGCTATCATGTAATCACAGTTGTTTTTTTCGGCAAGCTCTGATGCGCGCTTATAAAGAGTATCAATATCGGCGCCAGCCAACAGTTTAAAGCCAAATAATATGGAACTTTGGCAAAGCTCTTTAATAAGGCTTATAACCTTTTTTGTGGGTTTTAATATTATCACCGAATCTTCAACGCCTGACGGAAGCTTTGAGAGCTTTCCCATATTGGCCCACACGTTATCACTGTCGTCATTTGCGTCGCTGTTTTTTTTGCATTCGCCATTTCCAGTTGAGCCGGTCTGATGCCCAACCCCGCCGAATTGCACTGCGTTTATAAATTCATCTTTGCTAAATCCCGCATCGCAGGACAATTTAAAAATGTCATAAATCTCGTTCAGAGATGTTACTCTCTCCACCGTATAATCGCTCACCGCCATAGCGTGCACTATGATATCGTATTTATTCTCACTAAGCAGTTGGCGCATAATATTATACAAATCCTGCGCTGTCTGGATATAATGCACATTGCAACCCGGTTCAGGAGCGACGGCAGACTTTACCGTTATATATGTCACCTCAGCGCCCATGCCTATAAATTCAGACGAAACAAGACTGCCGAGCCTGCCGGTAGAGGTATTTGTTATCTTTCTGACGCTGTCTATATTTTCCGACGTACCGCCGGCCGTTATAAGTACTTTCATCACTTTCACATCCAATATTTTTGTTAAATATATGTATTTACCATACTATTAACATATAGCGAAAAATAAACTTTATTTCTGACCATAGCCCAAAACTAATGCGCATTCATAATCCCGTTTTAAACTGACGCTTATTTGCTTTGTATAAGCGGCCCACATGTTCATAAATATACATTCTAAATAGATTTTCCTTGCATGTTGCTTTCAAAGATTTTCATCTGCATTTAAGCTTATAGATCATCCTTATACGCCATTACTAAATTCTTTAACAAATACGGCTCAAATACCCGATTATCTTCGGTCGAGCATGCTCTCCATAACGGCAAACTGCCTTTGCATACATTCTTCTGTCAATCCGCCGAAAAGCGCAAGCACACTTAGTCCTTCTATCTCAAACATAAAATGTTCGGCAAGACTATCGATGTTTCCCTCTTTAAGCTTGCCTTGGCGCACACCCAGCATTAGTATCTCACTTATAGTCTCTTTTACCTTTTGCATTTGTGACTGCTGGAATTTATGGTCGTCGCCAGATTTATGTGTAAAAAAATATTCATACATAGAACGTAAAAGACTGCTTTCTATATGCATAAGCCGCTGCTTATGTTCTTCAAAATACCGCTTAAAAAGTTCATCGAAGTCGATATTTGCCTTTACAGCCGCACGTATATTATCAAATTTGCGTGTAAGACGGCGGTTCATCACAGCTATATATACATCGTCAACCGAGCTGAAATACAAATATATTCCCCCGCGCGATATTCCACATTCATCTATTATATCTTTCATGGTAACGCCAATAAAGCCCTTTCGGCAGAACACAGTGCGTGCACTGTCCAGTATTGCGTTTATTTTTACCTGCCTGCGGCTTGTATTTTCCATTGCCTGCTCTTTTTGCATAATTATCTCCAAAAACATAGTGACATATGTGTCATTATCTGTTATAATAATTATATGACACGCGTGTCATTTCGTCAACATAATTTATTTTGCTTAAAATAACTCTGATTTTATCGTAATAAGTGTGAGATAGCTAAACATAAGCTTATAATTATCTGCGAGAATTATAAATATACGCACACATAAAAATAAAATATTTGCTGCTTTAAAATAATCCGCAATCAACAGTGCGTTATAATAATGCAAAAGTATCTAATAATATAACTGCTGCATAAATATAGGAGATGGATATAATGAAAATTACGACGTCATATTTTGCTGAAAGCAAGAATAATGGAAATAAAATTACAATGCTAACTGCTTACGATTATACAACCGCCAAATTAATTGATGAAAGCGGTATAGATGCAATACTTGTCGGTGACTCTCTCGGTATGGTAATGCTCGGCTATGACAGCACACTGCCTGTAACAATGGAGGACATGATACATCACGCCAAAGCCGTAGCTCGCGGTGCAAAGCATGCCTTTGTGGTCGCGGACATGCCGTTTATGTCATATCAGGCATCGGTTTACGACGCTGTTACGGCGGCTGGACGATTGATAAAGGAGACGGGTGTACAGGCCGTAAAGCTTGAGGGTGGCAAAAACGTCTGCCCGCAGATAAAGGCAATTACCGAAGCTCAAATCCCCGTAATGGGGCATTTGGGGCTCACGCCTCAGTCAATCAATTCATTTGGCGGATATAAAATACAGGGTGTAGGCTATGAGAGTGCCAAAAAACTTATAGAGGATGCGTTTGCTGTTCAGGAAGCCGGAGCTTTTTCAGTAGTATTTGAGTGCATACCAGCGCCTTTAGCTGAATTTGTAACAATGCTGCTCGACATTCCCACAATAGGCATAGGCGCCGGCAGCAGCTGCAACGGTCAGGTACTTGTATATCAGGACATGCTCAGCATGTATGACGGTGTAAAGCCCCGCTTTGTAAGGCAGTTTGCAGATATTGGCTCGGCTATGTGCACCGCTTTCGACGATTATAAAAATGCAGTTCAGAAAGGTGAATTTCCCGAAGAAAAGCACACCTATAAGCTTGACAACGATATTTTAAGAAAGCTTATGACAGAATATTCCCCAAAGAACAGATAATCATTTTGATATAAAGTCTAATGGAACAATTATAAGGTTTAATTAAATGTAAAGTCAAAAATCGATTTTGTTTTAGACGCCGTATTATAATGCACATACAAGGCCGAAAGCATTATGCGCAGCGGCGCTGCAAACATCAATATTAGTTTAAGCAATTTAATCAGAGCAATGTATTTAAGGGAGATTAAACGCAATGTATATAGTAAAAACCGTAAAGGAAGCAAAAGAAATAACAAGAAAGTGGGCCGCAGAAGGACTTAGTATAGGCCTTGTGCCGACAATGGGATATCTTCATGAAGGGCATCTCAGTTTAATAAAAGAATCTGCTAAGGATAACGATAAAACCTGTGTCAGTATATTTGTTAACCCAATTCAGTTTGGGAAGAACGAGGACTTTGGCAGCTACCCGCGGGATATAGAGTATGATACCGCACTGTGCGAAAAAAGCGGCGCGGATTTAGTTTTTTGCCCTGCGGCGGAAGAAATGTACCCAGACGGATTTTGCAGTCATATTGAAATATCCGGCCCGGCTGAGGGACTATGCGGTGCACGCCGTCCCGGGCATTTTAACGGAGTATGTACGGTTGTCATGAAGCTGTTTAATATAATAAATCCGTCACGCGCATATTTTGGCCGCAAGGATGCGCAGCAGCTTGCTGTCATTTGTCAGATGGTAAAGGACTATAACATGGACGTTAAAATAATAGGCATGCCCATTGTACGCGAGGCTGACGGTCTTGCGAAAAGTTCACGCAACACCTATCTCAGCAGTGAAGAGCGAAAAGCGGCGCTATGCTTGAGCCGCGCACTAAGAACGGTAAAATCGCTTTTTGACAGCGGCGAGAGAAATCCTGATATTTTAAAGCAGACAGCCAAAAAAATTATAAAGGACGAGCTGTTATCCAGAATTGATTATATTGAAATAGTTGATATAATAACTATGAAGCCGATAAATGAAATTAAATCTGACGCGCTTTGTGCGCTTGCAGTATATATCGGACGCACAAGACTTATAGACAACATTGCCCTGGAGGTAAAGTCATGAATATAACTTTGCTGAAAAGCAAGCTTCATCGTGCTACTGTCACAGAAGCCGACCTCAACTACGTTGGCAGCATTACTATCGACAAAGAGCTAATGAAAGCATCTAATATAGTAGAATATGAAAAGGTACAGATTGTAAATATAAACAACGGCCACCGCTTTGAAACATATGTCATAGCCGGCCGGCCGGGCAGCGGGATAATGTGTCTCAACGGCGCGGCAGCGCGCATGGCGCAGGTTGGAGACAAGATTATAATTATGAGCTATGCATCAATGACTCTGGAGGAAGCAAAGTCGCATAAGCCAACAGTGGTACTGCTTGGGGAAAATAATAAGGTGTGCGGCGTTACTAACGGAGAAAAGCACGGTCCGCTTATAGGAGAATAGTCTGGCTTTGCATATAAATTGAAAAGCTTACTGAAAAAACACATAGATAATAAAATTTGCTGTTGTATCCTATACTGTAATATTAAAATACAAAATATGCAGAAATTTTTCTCGATAGCATAACTGTATAAACTGTCAATATAGCTCCGGCTTCGCCGGGGGCTTTAAAGATGGGCAAGGCCTTCTAATATTAGCGTCATGCGTCACGTTGCATTGGCATGGTTTCCGGCTGCGAAAGGTTGTTTTTGCCACCATGTTACTTGCTACCCGTAAACAGGCTTCAAAGTCTCCTATTGTCAGTTGCTCTCCGGCTTTGTCCTCATCCAATTTATCTTTATATATTCCTGTATTCTTTCGTATTCTTCCCTGCTGTGTCCATATATATGATTGCTGCGGAAGAAGCAAGAGTCAAATGTGTGCTCATTTGCTTTTTGTTAAGTCGCCGGTCCAGTCTTTCACTATTGCAAATGTAGTTTTTCTCTATTCGTCATCGGATTTATACTTATCCTCAACCACTCGCAAGGCAAGCGCTTTTCATTATGCGCAAAAATCCGGCCTTTTATTTTAGGCCGGATTTTTATTATATTTCTGTTGATTTAACTGACAAAAATTGTATAATCGAAATATTTAAAGCAAAATCATAAAAATAGCAAGCTGTTGTTACTTATACAGTTATATATGATACATTTAACCGGTAAAATAGCATGTAACACAGCTGTATGCTTTACATTTTCATTAAAAATTTTGGTAATACTCCGTTAAATATATATATACTTCGAATTTAGTAATACATTTAATTTTACGCATTTTATAAATAGTCGCGTTCAATTTTATTGCCGCACTTTTTGCAGAACAAAGTGGCGGAGCTTATTTTCTCACCGCAAACAGAACAGCTCATATGGGCAGTAGCCGCCATCAAAATAACCGATATATTGTTGAGCTGAAAGTATCTAATTAGTGAAAGCTGCCAGCTTATAAACAAAAACTGCAAACTAAAGCACATCGATATTCCAAAAAGTACAAAGCATAATACAGCTTTAATTATCCTCTCTTTTTTTAAGCTAAGTTCTTGATTATAAAATATATAGAGCAGGATAAACGCGTCTACAGTAAGCGCCACCCCTATATTTATTCCTGTCGGGACAAACACGTCTGCTGAAAATTCCCGGTCGCAATAAATAAA
>CAJFJP010000023.1 GCA_904384255.1 Candidatus Timburyella stercoris | reverse complement strand
CGTGTGCGCGGATACGCATATATTCGGCAAAATAGATTTGCAAAAATTGAGTTTAGAGGAGCGTAATCTTATTAAGTCAGAAAGACAAACGCCGCTGTAATAAAAAAACCGGTTGATAACCGGTCATCATTGCAATATAATAGAAAGCGCGCCAAGTGCAGACTTTTGTCTGTAAAGATAGCTCTCCATCATAAATAAATGATGACAATCACAGAGCTATTAACCCTGCAACCAGGAAAAGGTTTTGCCGTACTTTTTCCTTCGGCGGTTCCGCATTTCGCACTAATCTGCAAGCGGCCTTGGCTGGCCTCAATAAGTGTTACTAATCTTTATCGCGCCTCTATCTCTCTATATCTATTTTATGGCTTAATTGTAGCACTGGTTATATGCTTTGTCAAACATATTTTAATTATAAATATATACAATGTGAGATGATATTAAATACATGAAAAAATCAGACTTTTTTTACGACTTGCCGTCCGAGCTTATAGCCCAGCATCCAATATATCCGCGTGACGCTTCGCGGCTTATGGTAGTGAACAGAGAAAGCGGAGATATATCGCATGATATATTTTCCTCTTTGCCGAAGCTGCTGAAGCCAAACGACTGCCTTATACTCAATGATACGCGGGTACTGGAAGCACGACTTTACGGCCGTCGTATCGATACCGGCGCAAAGGTTGAGTTTTTGCTGCTTAAGGAAATTGAGAGCGATGTGTGGGAAGTGCTTTGCGGCCCTGGGAAAAAGGCAAAAACAGGAAATAAATTTGACTTTGACGGACTAATGAGCGGTGAGATAATAGATGTAATCGACGGTGGAAATCGCATAGTTAAATTTACGCATGAAGGTGATTTTCACGATATACTGCATACAATAGGCATAATGCCGCTCCCGCATTATATAACCGAAGAGCTTGAAGATAAAGAGCGATATCAAACAGTATATTCAAAAGAGGAAGGCTCCGCCGCGGCTCCTACCGCCGGCCTGCATTTTACACCAGAGCTTCTGGATAGAATCAAAGAAAGCGGGATAAAAATAGGCTATGTTACGCTGCATGTAGGACTTGGTACTTTCCGCCCGGTTAAGGAGGAAGAGATAACCGAGCATAAAATGCACAGCGAGCATTATTATATTCCGCAGAAAACGGTTGATATAATAAATGAGTGTCGTATGTCGGGCGGCAGGGTGATAAGTGTTGGCACTACCAGCTGCCGGACGCTGGAGAGCGTTGCTGCAAGATTTAACGGAGAGCTTAAAGCCTGCTCCGGCGACACGGATATTTTCATCTATCCCGGCTATAAATTTAAGGCTATCGACGGGCTTATAACCAATTTTCACCTGCCGGAGAGTACCCTTATTATGCTTGTGTCGGCTTTCGCCGGCTATGATTTGACAATGAAAGCTTATCATGAGGCAATAAGAGAAAAATACCGCTTTTTCAGCTTCGGCGACGCAATGCTGATTGTATAGCATAAGGCTTAATATGCTAAATATAAAAAAAGTATAGGTAATAATATATTATGAAGGCTGTATCTATTTAATAGATTTTATTATTGCTCTGTTAATTCAGCGGCAGGCCCAACCTTTGCTGCAATACAGCCGCCATAAGACAGCACATAAAAATGCGGCATACAGGGCTGAGCTTTAATCAAGCTGCAGAGAATAAAATCCGATATGTAAAAAATGTGCCGCCGCGTCGGATTTTTTCACCTTTCCTATGCTTCAGCACATCAGCGATCTTAAAAGCAAAAGCTTATCCCTACCGCCGGCGTTTTATTCGCGAAGCGGTTTTCGGCTGGAAGATTTTCGCTTAGACAAGGTATAAATTTTTGCCATACCACCGTATTGCAAAGATTTTAACACATTCCGCACGAAAAAAGCTGATGAAAACCGCCATGTTCTGTTCAGCGCCGGCGGCTTACGGGCGCCCTGTGGGCCTATTTTTAAGCAGACGGCAGCGCTATAGAAGAATTTGCCATAAGCTGAAGTATATCTCATATAAGCGCACAATCAGCTTGGCGAGAATTTTTTGCCGTTGTGTCCTTTCAGTATCACTTTTATAAATCTGCTTGCACACCTTATCTTAGCTTGAAAAACTAAAGCCCTCTTCTGCCAATGTGCAAAAGAGGGTTTTATAAAAACAGTTTGAACCTTGTCAGGCTTTTAAGAAATTAAAGCGTAAGCGACGGAGCAGAATAGGTGCGTCCGCCAAGTTCCTGATTAAGCATGTAAAGTCCCTTTGCGTCAGAGCCAAATACTTCCATTTTCTTAATAAGGTCGGTTGCATTTGTTTCTTCTTCGCCCTGCTCTTTTACGAACCAGTCAAGGAACTGAACTGTGCGATAATCATTGTCTTCAGCCGCAGCCTTGTATATTGTATTTATAAGTGCTGTAACATATCTCTCATGCTCAAGGCCAGCCTTAAGCACGCCCATATCGCTGTCAAGCGCAACCGATGGCTTATCTATTGCGTCAAACGTTACGCTGAGGTCGTTGTTCTGCATATACTGTAAAAACAGCATTGCATGATCACGTTCCTCTTGGGCCTGAATATTATACCAGTTTGCAAAGCCGTCAAGACCCCTGTCCTCAAAATAGTTTGCAAAACTGAGGTAAAGATAAGCAGAATAAAATTCTTTATTGATTTGAGTGTTTAATAATTTTGCTACTTTTTCGTTAATCATAATAACAGCTCCTTAATTTTTAATAACTTGGGAACACGCGCATAAGATAATTTCCCGCTCATATTATAGCACTATTTATTACCTGCAACAAGTGCGTCCAGTAAAAATATTAACCGAATTTGTATTGATTTATATGCCGTTTTTATACAATATGATTTATTGCAGACAAAGCATATCGGAAAGCCTGTACGCCGCCTCTATTAACATCGGCTTTATGGCGAAGAAAAGCATATCCGCCTGATTTGGCGCACGGCTGCCGCTTATGAAAAATCTAATGGCTCAGCGCCGTAATTAGGCGCTGCCGCAAATAGAGAGTAAAAATGATATATATGTAAGATATGCAATGTTAAAAAGCCTATGCAGCAAAATCTGGTGCTATAAATGTAATCGGTTGACTTGAAAGCAAAGGTAATGATATAATCAAACTTGGCTTTTAACGGCAGTTAAAGGCATGAAGCGCTTTGCGCTTTACGATGTGCGCATGGGACATTATGAGCGGAGAATATGAGAACGTCGGCTGGTAAAATAATACCTGCGGACAAAAAATTTAGATTAGCAAAAATAAACGGAGGTAACATGTACACTTTAATAAAGAAGCAGGGCAGTGCGCGGCGCGGTATTTTCAGCACGGTCCACGGCGATGTGCAGACGCCGGCATTTATGAATGTGGCGACGTCGGCGGCCATTAAAGGGGCTGTGTCGGCATTTGATTTGAAAGAGCTTAAATGTCAGGTAATGCTGTGCAATACATATCATCTGCATGTGCGCCCAGGCGACGATACGGTAAAGCGGATAGGCGGCCTGCACAAAATGACCGGCTGGGACGGTCCCATACTTACCGATTCAGGCGGGTTTCAGGTTTTTTCTCTTGCCAAGCTGCGTGAGATAAAAGAGCGCGGCGTAAGCTTTAAATCGCATGTTGACGGAAAAGCGATTTTTATGGGACCGGAGGAAAGCATGCAGATACAGTCAAACCTTGGCTCCACAATAGCAATGGCGTTTGATGAATGCATAGAAAATCCGGCGGAATATAAGTACACTAAGGACTCCTGCGACCGCACGGCAAGATGGCTGTGCCGATGTAAGGATGAGATGAACCGTCTTAACTCGCTGGAGGACACTATAAATAAAAATCAGCTGCTTTTTGGTATAAATCAAGGCTCGACATATTTAGACTTGCGGTGCGAGCATATGAAAAAAATAGCCGAGTTAGATCTGCCGGGCTACGCGATAGGCGGTCTGGCGGTAGGCGAGCCTGCTGAGGAAATGTATGCAGTAATAGAGGCAATAGAACCGTTTATGCCGGCAGACCGGCCGAGATATTTAATGGGCGTAGGTACACCGGCTAATATTTTAGAAGCGGTAGATAGGGGAGTAGATCTATTTGACTGTGTAATGCCCAGCCGCAATGCGCGCCACGGCCACGCTTTTACATGGCAGGGCATAATAAATATAAACAATGCCAAATACCAGTACGACACCTCGCCTCTTGATGAGAACTGTGACTGCCCAACCTGCAAGTATCATAGCAGGGCCTATTTGCGGCATCTTATAAAATGCGGCGAAATGCTTGGCATGCGCCTGCTGGTTATGCACAATTTGTATTTTTACAATACGCTTATGGAAAGAATACGAGACGCATTGGACAATGACAGGTTTGCTGACTTTAAAAGGCAGCAGTTAGGTGTTATAGATGTAAGAATTTAAAAATAAAGCATTGAAATAAATCATATGTCCATGTATAATATTAAACTAAGATTTATAATAAAAGGAATGATAATTTAATGCGTAATTTATTTAATCTGCTGGACGCCTCAGCGGCCACTACTTCAGGCACTGGTGAGGGCTCAGGCGGTGGATGGGCTTCTATCCTGATAATGATAGTATATATTATAGGATTTGCCGCTCTTATTTATTTTATATTAATACGTCCGCAGCGCAAAAAGACAAAGGAAGAGCAGAAAATGCGCGACAGCGTACAGGTTGGCGACGAGATAATAACCATAGGCGGCCTTTACGGACGGATAGTATCGAAAAAGGACGACGATTCGTTTATAATGGAGTCGGGCGCTGATAAAAACAAGATACGCATTGCAAAGTGGTCGATACAGACAAATCTTACGCTGCACGATGAATAGGAAAATAAAATATCGCTGTTAAGTCATAAGGCTTTTCCAAACTGAATATTAATAGATATAAGTATTCGGGAGTGATAATATGAAGCCTAAGAACATAACTTCTTCACCAATAATGGATTTAGTAAAGAAAATGGCGATAGCGACACTTATAGGCGCGGTATCAACATTCATAGTATTATGCGCAATGGCGCTGATTTTATCGGTAAAGGATATACCGACTACAGCAATATCTGCGATGTCGTCGACGGCGGCAGGGATAGGCGCTTTTGCTGCGGGCTTTGCTGCTGCAAAACTTTATAAAAAACGTGGCGCTATAATAGGCGCGGCCGCCGGTGCAATACTTTTTATTGTTATATTTATAGCGTCTCTTATAATTGCCGGAGCAGAACTTACTGTCACTGTTTTGCTGCGATTGGTGCTCATGCTGCTTGCTGCTTCAGTAGGTGGTATTATAGCAGTGAACATGCGCGGCCGCAGAAAAAAGATTTAATTTTCTAAACATCCGCGAACCGACGGGAGTTAGACAGATATTTTAGTATTTTGTCAAATAAAAGCTTTGCTATTTATTATAAATATGATATAATGTAAAAAAATATCGATCCGTCTTTCTATGAAGCATGGGCAGACTAAAGCTGTCTTATATTGGATGAGGTTTTTGTTATGCTTCAGAATTTTATTGGCCTAACAATTTTCTGTTGGGTCAGACGGGTAAAACAAAACAGGAAATGAGGGTTAAAGTATATGAAACACGTTAAAACTTTGAATACGGCAAGCCTTAAAAAGTCTGCGGAAAAGGGCGGCTGCGGCGAGTGCCAGGCTTCATGCCAGTCAGCCTGCAAAACATCCTGCACAGTGGCTAACCAGGCCTGCGAAAAATAAATTTTTTGCGCTTGTTAAAGATAAGGCAGAAATGCCTTATCTTTATTTTGCTGTATATTTTTAAGTCAATTCTTTTAAAAAATGTAATCTTATTACATATAATCGTTAAATCGCTAAGGAGTAAACTATTAGGTTTTTTGATGTCAAAAGCCTTAGAGATATTTGGCCTCACTGCGCAATGATATTATGCTGACGCTGCCTGTGTGAATAAAGAATTACTTTAGATTAGTGAAATGCTCAGTATATTATTGAAACGTTTATAGATATTTGCTTTGATGTGGTATCTTCGCGGCGCTCGCTACAAAAAATATAGTATTACAAAGCGGAAAAAGTACAAATCTGCTGCAAATTTATATAGCAGATTTTAGATATTGGACATATAATCATATATTAATATATAGTGTTATAAATAATAATTTGGAGAAATATAAAATGATACACAAGTACAAGCTTAACGGATATAATATTGTGATGGATATAAACAGCGGCGCTGTGCACGTAACCGACGACGTCACATATGACTTAGTCGGCGAAGACGGCGGGAAATTCATGCCTGACATGGAAGCGCAGTGCAAAAAGTATGCTGATAAATATACAAAAGAGGAAATGGCCGAAGCAGCGGAGGAAATAAAATCTCTGACGGATGCCGGTGCGCTGTTTTCTGATGATTATTATGCAGATTTTGCCGACAAAGCGATAAGTTCGCCGATAAAATCTATGTGCCTGCATATAGCTCACGACTGTAATCTTGTATGCGATTACTGCTTTGCGGCAAAAGGCGATTTTGGCCACGGTCGTTGTCTTATGAGCGCTGAGACGGGCAAAAGGGCTATTGATTTTCTTATAGAAAAATCAGCAAATCGCCATAACTTGGAGGTAGACTTTTTCGGCGGCGAACCGCTTATGAATTTCGGTGTGGTTAAGGAAATAATAGAATATGCCAGAAGTCTTGAGAAAAAGCATAATAAAAATTTCCGCTTTACAATAACGACAAATGGTGTTCTGCTAAACGACGATATAATAAACTACATAAACGGCGAGATGTCGAACATAGTGCTGTCAATAGACGGTCGTCCGGAAGTTAATGATAGATTTCGCAAGACGGTAAACGGAAAAGGCAGCTATGATGTCATTATAGACAAATATAAAAAGCTTGTCTCAAAGCGGACGGGCGATTATTATGTACGCGGTACCTTTACCCGAAAAAATCTTGACTTTTCTGAAGATGTACTTCATTTATGGAGAAGTGGCTTTGACCAGATATCTGTTGAGCCGGTAGTGGCATCGCCAGAGCTTGATTATTCATTGAGAGAAGAAGATATTCCCGCAATCTGTGCTGAGTATGAAAAGCTTGCTAATATAATAATAGATATGAAATCAAAGGGCGAGAAAATAAACTTTTTCCACTTTAACATTGACCTTAACGGCGGACCGTGCATTATAAAGCGTCTTAAGGGCTGCGGCTGCGGCAACGAGTACGTAGCGATAACCCCGGAAGGGGATATATACCCATGTCACCAGTTTGTAGGCATGGAAGAGTGGAAAATGGGCTCGCTTTATGACGGCAGCTTTGATAATGACAAAAAGCAGCTTTTTGCGGCAAATCATGTACTGTCTAAAGATAAATGCTCAGACTGCTGGGCAAAGTTCTATTGTTCCGGCGGCTGCAGCGCGAACAATGTACAGTATATGGGCGATATACATAAGCCGCATGAAATTTCATGTAAGCTTGAGAAGAAGCGTGTGGAATGCGCAGTTATGATTAAGGCGGCGCTTGCTTAAAATTTATAATTTTAGCATAAAATTTTCTATATTTATTTCTCGCAAGTAGCTTATATATTTTTAAATATGAAAATGGTATATTGACGGTTTGAAAACCGCTTTGCAATCCACAACTATATGGTAGTATTATACATTTACAGCAAGCATAGATGTTGTATAGCACTGCGATAATCTTTATTTGCTAAAATATCTGCGCTAATGATTATGCGGCGCGGGCAGCAAGCAACAGACTTTAATGATTAGAATCTGCTGTTATACAGCATTCCGTTAAGGAACAATTTGGCCAGTAATGTAAATGTAATAAAATT
The DNA here is from genome assembly GCA_904384255.1 of Candidatus Timburyella stercoris. Lineage (GTDB taxonomy): Bacteria > Bacillota > Clostridia > Oscillospirales > Acutalibacteraceae > Timburyella > Timburyella stercoris. The sequence goes on along the minus strand of CAJFJP010000023.1, from coordinate 11,533 downwards.
TCTGTATTTTCTGATACTTGCTGGCAAATAAGTAATAGTACATATTAAAGCCGTCGGATTAGCCGACGGCTTTAATATCTGCTGACCCACAATAATGCTTAATATTCTGCAATAAAAATCTAAAAAAGAACTTTAACAGCCGAAATTTTTTGATTAAGGCAGATATCAAGCGCAAATGGCATGTGATATTAGAGTAAAAAGCTTTCTTACTGACGATGCTGGCAGAAGTAAAATAATAATGCGTATTTATTAAGAAAAGCTTGCAGTATACCTTAAAAAAAGGCATACTGCTGCTTTGACATTTATGATTGCCCGCCAGATAAAATTATTGCTTTTTAATATATGGTTAATAAAATCATCTGCCGACTTTCAGGCGTCTGCCTTTTCACTATTTCCAAAGCGAGCGGAAAAATTTTCCGCGCTTCTGACGCGGACGTGGCGGCTCGCAGCTGACAAGTACAGTGTCAGCACCAATTACCTGTATTTCGCACCATGGTATAATAAAATCATCTTCGCGCCCTAAAAGGCCAAAGCATTTGTTCCGCCCAAAAACGACTATCGATTCTATCTTACCGCTACATGTATCAACTTCGACGTCGTTTATGCAGCCTATTCTTGTTCCGTCCTTAACGCATATGACCTCTTTTTCATTGAGATCGGTTATTCTGCAGCAGCTGCTCATAAAATATTCCTCCAATACTCCACATTAAGAGTATATGCATTAAGACATGTCTACTTTACTGCAAATTATTTTTAACTCTGTGAAGGGCCCATTTTTCGAGGCGAGAAACCTGTGCTTGAGATATTCCTATTTCGTTTGCAACTTCAATTTGAGTTTTGCCGTTTAAAAATCTAAGCGTGAGTATTCTTTTTTCACGATCTGAGAGGTTGACAATAGCTTCTTTAAGGGCTATTTCATCTATCCAGTTGTTGTCGTCGTTGCTGTCGCCGAGCTGATCCATTACATAAATTGTGTCGCCGGAATCAGAGTATACCGGTTCGTCAAGCGACATTGGCTCTACAACGCTTTCCAGCGCCATAACAACCTCGGCTTTTGGAATATCTAATTCTTTGGCGATTTCTTCTATGGATGGCTCATGCTGCTTTTGAGCCATTATTTTTTCTTTTGCAAGCATGGCTTTATATGCGGTGTCGCGCATTGAACGGCTTACTCTTACAGAATTGTTATCACGCAGATATCTTCTAATTTCTCCAATAATCATCGGCACGGCATAGGTGGAAAACTTGACATTGTGGCTTATATCGAAATTATCTATAGATTTTATAAGGCCTATACATCCCACTTGAAAAAGGTCATCGGGATTTTCACCGCGTGAAGTGAACCTCTGAATAACGCTTAAGACCAATCTTAGATTACCGTTAATTAACTCATCACGCGCCTTTTTGTCGCCGCTTTTAACTTTTTTTAAAAGCTCCTCTTTTTCTTTTTCAGTAAGGACAGTAAGTTTTGAGGTATTAACTCCGCAAATTTCAACTTTATTATAATGCACATCATTCGCTCCCTTTTAAAGGTCTGTAAATAGTATTACCGGAGCAAAATGACTTAATCCTGTTTATGTATTATATTATTTTTTATCGTTCGTCAAAATTTTCTTTATTTATATATAGATGTTGTATATATCAAAAATTACATTAAAATTTGTCATGCCTCTTAGTTCTTTCTCTTTTATTAAATATTTTGCAAAACCTATAGATAGAAAACTATAATCTTCGTTCCTAAAAGTATAAAGTGGTATTTATCAGGAAATAAAACTTAGGATATACTTACAGTAAGATTTATCAGCATAACTAATAACTAACAAACATTTAGTGTTAGTTATAGATTATAAAATGTATTACAAGTTGCATTATATATTAAAATATGAAAGCAGATCCACTAACAGACAAGTACCGTTTCTTTTTCGAAAGCATATTTTTGATTTTGAAAGTGTTAGTTTTATTTATTCTATATTTATGCTGAACAAAAGATTAAGTATCAGTGCATAATATCATCAAGAGCTTGTGGCTTTGTCACAGCCTTTAGTCTGAAATACAGTGGATGCGCTGGGACGATTTTAGATATATTAACAGTAAAAAAGGCAGTCAAAAAGACTACCTTTTTTGCATTAGCCATCCACAGCAGTGCATAAAGTTCAGAAAAGTTATGCATAAGGCTTAATTTATAGAACTTTTAAAGACGAGCAGCTCCGTATCTTTATGCAGCATTTTGGCTATATCAATACCATAATAAGCTATTAAATATCCTACGGCATAGCCAAATATAGATTTAAAGTAAAATTAAGCCTTGTTAAGCCGATATATTTCTATAAGCCCGTCAAGAGCCAAATATTCGTCGTATATGATTTTTCGCCGACAGTAGGGGAGAATAAATCTTGAAATCCCGCCGGTGGCTATGCAAGCGGCGGATGTTCCTAACTCAGCTTCTATACGCTCGCAAAAGCCGTCAATAGCTCCGGCCGTTCCGAATACCGCGCCGCTTATCATGCTGTCATGCGTGTTTTTGCCAATAACTCCTATAGGAAAATCTACGCTGACAGGAGGAAGCTGAGCCGTTTTATCTGTGAGAGCCGAAAGCGATATATTGACGCCGGCCATAATGGCACCGCCGATAAAGTCACCATTTTTATTAACTACGCTGACGGTGTTGGCCGTTCCCAAATCAAATATTATGCACGGAGCAGTATACTTTGCCTTAGCGCCGACGGCTCCTGCAATAAGATCAGCGCCGAGAGAAGACGGAGAATGAATTTTTATATTAAGCCCGGTTTTTATGTGTATTCCGAGTATAAGCGGCAAGGCGCCTGTTACTGCCTTAACAGCATCACATATTCTTCCGGTAAGAGCAGGAACAACCGACGATATAACGGCGCCGGTAATTTTTGATACATCTATTTTTTCAAATGAGAAAACAGAGCTTATATCAGCAGCATACTGCACCGCCGTGCGCGTGCTGTCGGTCGCAAGACGTATGAGCTTTATAAAGCATTTTTCATATATGCCGAATTTTATATTTGTATTTCCTATATCGACTGCCAGTATCATATTTCGGCCTCCAGCTAAAATCTTATTGCTGATATTCAAATCAGATTTCTGCTCTGCTTAAGCTATCAAAATGAGCAAAGCGATATTTCTAATTTCCAGATTAAATATTTAAACTAAACAATGCCGGACAATAATAGCATATGTTTTCAATAAGCATAAAAATTTTTACACTCCGCTGATACTGCATACCTTTTGACACAGAGCCTTTAAATCTGTCAGTGTTTTTATCTCGCTGCACTCACGGCGGAAATTTGCAGCGCCCTTAATGCCCTTAATATACCATGCGGCGTGCTTTCGTATTTCCAGCATAGCGGTGCGCTCGCCCTTATATTTGGATATAAGGGACGCATGAGTAAGCAATATTTTCATACGGTAGTCAATATCTATATTATCCGGACAGTAAAAATAATTGTTATTGCATGCAGCGCCGCCGTCAAATGTACCGATTGTCTGCGAAAGATCGTCATATGAAAGAGTTATATCAGATAATAAAGCGTTAAAATTGCTGCCGCCGGATATGCATCCGGTTTTAGACGTAGTGCCGCTTTGCAGATTTTTTCCGGCCAATGCCGAATTTATTTGAGCGAATATCCATGGACTTCCCAGAGCTCCCCGGCCTATCATTACAAAGTCGCAGCCGGTGCGTGAATACATATTTTCCGCATCGGCCGGAGTGTATATATCGCCGTTGCCTATAACCGGAATGCTTACAGATTTTTTAACGGCCGCTATAGCATCAAGGTCAGCCGGAGGAGAATACATCTGTTCGCGCGTGCGGCCGTGAACCGTTATAAAAGAGGCGCCAGCAGCTTCGCATCGCCTTGCAAGCTCGGCCGCTGTAAAGTCTCCATTGCTAAAGCCCGTGCGCATTTTGACGCTTACCGGCAAGCTGACCGCTTTTACAACGGCAGATACGATTTTTTCAGCCAATGGCAAATCTTTCATGAGCGCCGAGCCTCCGCCAGAGGAAAGCACCTTAGGCGCGGGACAGCCCATGTTTATATCTATAAAATCTGGCTTCCTTGCTTCGGCAATTTCTGCGGCTTTTGCCATGGTTTCCGGCTCTGAGCCGAAAAGCTGTAAACCTATTGGCCGCTGACTGTCTGTTATATTCATGAGCTCTAATGACTTTTTGTCGCCCATAGATACTGCTTTTGCACTTATAAGCTCAGTTACACAGAATGCCGCGCCATAGCGCATACATATCTCACGCATGGCTCTGTCAGCCACTCCTGCCATTGGAGCAAGAGCTGCACAGCCCTTTATTTTTATCTTTCCTATCTCCATAAATCCCGCCTGAAAGTATAAATTTATTTATAGATTATATCACACCGAAGGTTATATTGACAGAGGATTTGTTAATTATGTTATGTTAGTTTATAATAATATGGTATAATAAAAATATATAGCTGCCTGCTTTTTCAAAACACTTTCGGCGTTAAGTAAGCAGTTTTTTCATGCCATATATAGCAGGAAATGATAAAAGTCGGCCGCATCTTTAAAATAGGGGAAAGATAAGACAAATGTATACTGCAAAAGAATTGGCTCAGCAACTGACTAAGCTGAAAATTAACCCTTGCGGCACACTGCTTGTGCATTCTTCTATGAAGTCCATCGGAAATGTAGAGGGCGGCGCACAGGCGGTGCTTAACGTGCTGTGCAGTTATATGAAAGACGGCTTGCTTGTTTTTCCGACTCATACATGGGCGCAGATGAATAAGTCTTATAACGTATTCAGGGCTGACAGCGAACCTTCATGCGTTGGACTGCTCAGCAATCTTTTCCTTAAGATGCCGGGGGTTATACGCTCACTGCATCCTACCCATTCTGTAGCGGCACTGGGCAGAGATGCTGAGAGCTTTACGGCAGGTGAAGAAAAAGCAACGACACCATGCCCGCGAAATGGGTGTTGGGGCAAACTTTACGATAGAAAGGCAACTATTCTGTTTATCGGATGTACGCTTAAAAGCAATACATTCCTGCATGGCGTAGAAGAGTGGTGCAAGATCCAAAACCGCATTGCAAAGACGCCGCAGGAATTTACGGTAATTGCGCCTGACGGCAGGAGCTTTTCTGTGGTGCAGTACCGTCATCATACTGAGGATCCAAAAACCGAGCCTTCTGAGCATTATGATAAAATGGAGCCGGCATTTAAAGCCGGCGGCGCAGTTTGGTATGGAGAATTTGGCGATGCGAAGTGTATTGCTGCAGATGCAGTAAAAATGGCCGACATAACAACTCGCTATTTGATGAAAAATCCGCATTTGTTTGATGACGACAGGCCGCTTGATTTAGCCTGACAAGAGAATTTAAAAAATGGATTATAAAGTTTTATTTTGGTGTGTTATAATACTTAAATATGCGATGATTTTAAGTAAAAATATATTATGAGCATCTTATAAAAGCTATATGCAAATAACGAATAAACAAGTTTATATTTTTAAAGACTAATTGTATATAAAAAAGCTCATACGCTGAAAAACAATCTTTGGCGGTTATGATTTATATTAACTGGGAAATATAATAAACCGCAATGGTCAAAACATTTAAAATTAGAACAATCGGAGGATAAAATGAAGCTTCTTGCAATTGACGGGAATTCGATAATAAACAGGGCGTTTTATGGAATTAAATTGCTTTCCGCAAAAGACGGAACTTTTACCAATGGAATATACGGCTTTTTAAACATACTTTTTAAGCTGCTGGACGATGTAAATCCCGATGCGGTAGCGGCGGCGTTTGATTTGAGAGCGCCGACCTTCAGGCACAAGAAATACGATAAATATAAGGCGGGGCGTAAGGGCATGCCGGACGAGCTTGCCGAGCAGCTTCCGATATTGAAAGATATACTGAAAAATATGGGATATACTGTATTAGAATGCGAAGGGTATGAAGCCGACGATATAATAGGAACACTTGCGGTGTCTGCATCTGAAAACGGCGGCGAGTGCTATATTGCCACAGGCGACAGGGATACACTGCAGCTTGTAAACGATAAGGTTTGCGTAATGCTTGCATCCACAAAATACGGCCGGCCGGAAACGACAGTTTACGATGCTGCGAAGATAAAAGAAAAATATGATCTTAATCCGCCGCAGTTAATTGATGTAAAGGCGCTTATGGGCGACTCATCCGACAACATCCCCGGCGTTGCAGGAATAGGCGAAAAAACGGCTTTATCACTTATATCACAGTTTGGCACGCTTGACGGCGTATATGAAAATATAGACAGCGAAAGCATAAAGGAGAGCGTAAGAAACAAACTGGCCGCCGGAAAAGACAGCGCTTACATGAGCTATGAGCTTGGCAGAATATGCACATCAGTCCCGGATATATCCGCTTCTATGTGCAAAAAGAGTGACAGAAACGACGCTGAGCTTTCACGAATACTTACACGGCTCGAAATGTATAAAATTATGGAACGTATGGGTCTTTCACCGTCTGTCGCTACTGAAAATATAGAGACTTCTGAAAAGCTGGAATTTGCGCTTGTTAAGCTATCAGAGATATCTGAGATGCCGCCGTCTGTTAAAGATGTGTTATTCGGCAGAAATGCAAGGGATAATCAGACTATGCAGAAGGGTGCGTCGAGCGGCGCCGGCGATGCTAAAGCTTTGAACGGCCTTGGCAATATGCCCAAACCAAATTCTGTTCAGGAACCGACAAGGCAGGGAAAAGAAGCTCATGATGCAGAAATCGGCTTAAACACTGCTGCACACCCATACACAGATACTGAGATGGAAGCATATGTGTATGTAAGTTGGGCCGGCTCTGAAATAGCAGCAGCTGCTGTTTGCATATCCGGTACGGTTTATCTTTTAAAAGGAGCCGCGGCAAAGGAATTTTTTGAAAAGTGCCGTGCGGGACTTTCTGTGCATGACGCTAAGCCGCTTATAAAAATATTTGGCGAGAGTATAAAAATATCCTTTGACACTATGCTCGCTGCTTATCTTTTAAATCCGTCAGCGCATGACTATTCATTAAAGAGACTTGCGGCGGAATATTCGGTAGAGCTGCCAAAAGTCGGTGGCAGAGATATGGATGATACAGCATCCGAGCAGCTCAGCTTTGGAGATATAAGCACAGCAGAGGAGTATGACGACATAATTTTTGGCTCCGCCCTGCTCGCGGCGGTTGCTATGCGGCTAAAATCGGAAATATCGGCGCAAAGTATGAACAGTCTGCTTTACGATGTTGAAATTCCACTTTCATATGTCCTTGCAGATATGGAGAATGTTGGGGTTAGAGTTGACGCTGAAGGAATAAGAGAGTATGGCGCCATACTTGGCAAAGAAATAGAAGCTCTGCAAAGTGAAATATACAACATGGTGGGATATGAGTTTAATCTCAATTCGCCAAAACAGCTTTCTGACGCGCTGTTTGTAAAACTCGGCCTGCACGGCAAAAAAAAGACGAAAAGCGGATATTCAACCGACGTTGAGGTACTGCAGTCGCTTATAGACGAGCATCCGGTAATAGAGAAAATTTTGTACTATAGGCAGATATCGAAATTAAAATCGACATATTGCGATGGATTGCTTAAGGTGATAGGGGATGACGGCAGGATACATTCCAGCTTTAATCAGACAGAAACCCGTACCGGCCGCATAAGCTCAACAGAGCCTAATCTTCAAAATATTCCCGTAAGGCAAGAGATTGGAAGAGAGATGCGCAAATTTTTCACAGCGTCCACTGGCTGCCTGCTGTGTGACGCCGACTATTCGCAGATAGAGCTGCGTGTGCTGGCGGGAGTATCAGGCGACAAAGCCATGACGGAAGCCTTTAAAAACGGTACAGATATTCACACTGTTACGGCATCACAGGTGTTCGGCGTGCCGGAGAATATGGTTACACCGCTAATGCGCTCCCGCGCAAAGGCCGTCAATTTCGGAATAGTATATGGCATTGGCGCCTTTTCGCTGTCGAAGGATATACATGTAAGCTTTGCTGAGGCCAAAAATTATATTGACGCATACAACAATACCTATTCCGGCGTAAGCGCATATATGGAAAGAGCTGTGGAAACAGCTAAAGAAAAGGGCTATGCCGAGACGGCGCTTGGCAGGCGCAGATACCTGCCGGAACTCAAATCGTCGTCGGCGCCGACACGCGCCTTCGGCGAACGCGTAGCGAGGAATATGCCTATACAGGGCACGGCGGCGGACATAATAAAAATTGCAATGGTGCGAGTATATAACAGACTGAAAAATGAAGGACTGAAATCCAGGCTTATACTTCAGGTGCATGACGAGCTTATAGTTGAGGCACATATGGAGGAAAAGGATAGGGTAGTAAAAATACTTGGTGAAGAAATGTGCAGCGCTTATGATATGAATGTCCCGCTGATTGCCGAGGTGCATACTGGGGAAAATTGGCTTGAGGCAAAAGACTAACTAATGCTACAAATACTTTAATCTATGCCGGCGCTGTGTAGATTTTAAGTATATGATAAATGCAGTGAAAAGTTCGACATTGGTATAACGAAAACGATGTGAAGTCCCAATAGTTTTACATTTATAAAATTTGTGTGGTTTCAGAGCATTATTTTGACATAGCGTCTTTAAGTATCTATAATATGTGTTGGGCTAATAAAAATGCGGCTAATGCCTTTTTACCGGTAAATTGGCCGGCAAAATCCTAAGCATAGTGATTTCATCTAATGCGCTTTGCTGATGATATCCAAGCCTTACAAGGCTTGGACTATCGGTATTCTCGGTATTGAGTAAGCATAATGCTCTGTAATACTTTGCTGCACGCGGCTTGCGGGCACTGTTATTGATGATACACAGATGCGGGCGCTTTAATGTATGTATAAATTTGGGCGTCTGCTTATAAGTTGTTTTTAAGTTGTTTCTGTTTGCTGTAAAATGGCAGAGATATGGGCACATTTCAAGAGAAGCAAAAAAGTGTATTTATCTATAACAAGAGTTTATAAAGATTTTGCCTCTTAAATTATTCGCTTCAAATTATATCACAGACGATAAAATCGATTAATTTTCCCATTATATAAGATACATAAATTGATCTTACAAAGTGCTGAGAAATAAAGTGCTGAAAAGGATATAATTTTTTAAATAAGAAATAAGGTGAGATATATGAAAAGAGTATTGTTTGTATGTACCGGTAATTCCTGCCGCAGTCCAATGGCAGAAGGGCTTATGGAGCAGCGCGCCAAGCGTGAGGGCTTGCCAATAGAGGCGGACAGCGCCGGATTAAGCGCTTTTGGCGGTCCGATAAGCGATAATGCGATAACGGCGCTTGAAGAAGTAGGCATAGATTTTCATGGGCACACATCAAGGCAGTTTTATCCTGTTATGGCCGGCAATTATGACTTAATAGCTGTAATGTCACCCATGCATGAGCATTATTTAAGACAAATGGGGATAGATAAAGATAAAATCTTGGTAATGGATGTAAGTGACCCATACGGCGAAAATTTGGAAACCTACCGTAAAATACGCGATGAAATCGCCGATAAACTTGACTTAGTAATAGAAAGGCTTGGTATAAGTGAAGGACGAGCCGTTTAAAATATCTGCCGCCGTTTCTGACGACATACCGCGAATAGCTGAGCTTGAGCGCCTTTGCTTCAGCGAACCGTGGAGTGAACAGTCGCTTTTATCTTGCTGCAAAAATCCGGAGTATATCTTTTTTACTGCAAAGGACGAAATAGGAAACATTGCCGGCTACTGCTCCATGCGCTATGTGCTGGATGAAGCGGAGATATGTAATGTGGCAATAGGTGCAGAATATCGCAGAATGGGTGCGGCGTCGGCGCTTGTTAGAGAGATAATAAAAACAGCATGCGAGCTTAGGCTTAAATCAATATCGCTTGAAGTGCGAAAAAGTAATGCAGCGGCAATAGCCCTTTATGAAAAATTTGGATTTAAGAAATCGGGCGAACGCAGAGGCTTTTATGAAAGACCGCGCGAGGACGCTGTTATCATGATAAAACAGATAGAAAAGAAAACGGAGGAAATATGAAGATACTTGCTATAGAAAGCTCCTGTGACGAGACGGCCGCCGCCGTAACAGAGGAGAAAAAGATTTTATCCAGTGTGGTGGTATCGCAGATAGCCGAGCATGCAGTATACGGCGGTGTTGTACCGGAGATAGCGTCCCGCAGGCATGCGGAAAACATAGTGCAGGTGGTAAAAAAAGCGTTGGACGATGCTAAAGCATCTCTTTCCGAAATAGACACGGTAGCTGTTACATACGCTCCGGGACTGATAGGTGCGCTGCTTGTAGGTGTCAATTTTGCCAAAGGTATGGCGCTGGCCTTAAAAAAGCCTCTCATACCGGTTCACCATATCCGCTCGCATATAGCATCAAACTATATAACCAATCCATCCCTTAAGCCGCCGTTTATGTGTCTCGTCGCATCCGGCGGACACAGTCACATAGTAATGGTAAACGATTATACTGACTTTAAGGTGCTTGGCCGCACAGTGGACGACGCGGCAGGGGAGTGCTTTGACAAATCCGCCAGAACACTTGGGCTGCCTTACCCAGGAGGAGTACATCTTGACAAACTGGCTGATGCCGGAGATGCATCTCTTTACAATCTTCCACACCCGCATGTAAGCGGAAAATACGATATGAGCTTTTCGGGGCTTAAGACAGCAGTAATTAATCTTGTACACAACGAGAAGCAGAAAAACGGCGAGCTTGGGGAGCAGATGCGCGCCGATATAGCTGCGGCAGTGAGGTGCAGGGTATGCGATATGCTTATTGACAGCACAATGCGTGCAGCATCAGACTTCGGCGTAAAGCAGCTTGCTGTTGCCGGCGGAGTATCAGCAAATTCTGAGCTTCGCAGAAGGCTTAAAAAGGAATGCAGATGTGCAGGCATAGATTTTTATCTGCCAGATTTATCACTGTGCGGTGACAATGCCGCAATGGTTGGTGTACAGGCTTACTATGAATATCAAAACGGGCATATAGCCGGCTCTGATTTGAACGCATATGCTACTATGCCGATTGAAAAGGACTATGAAAACTAATACTGCTGAAATTGTCAATAAAAACTTATGAGTAACGATATGAGAATTAGTGGTATGAGATGATTATACTGGCATGAATTAGAAAGGGTATTTCGAGCAGTTTATTATTTTACAAAAAAATTTATGACAGACTTTATAAATGGCAAAAATAGACTGTGAAATGGTCTGCTGAAAACACACTCACAAGTATGGATGATATCCATTCTGCTTGTGAGCAAAATGGATATCATCCCTCTAACATCGGACCAAGTTGGCCGATGCTTTTGCGGCTTATAGAAAAAGTCAAAGGACGGCGTATTGTCCAAACCGTTGTTCTTTGACTTTTATCATTTTTCATTTAGAATGAAAAACTCCCGTTGGATGACTGCTTAATTTCCTTTCATGTACTTTTGCATAGCGGCCAATACTTTCTTTATGCCGCCTTTGACTGGATTACATGATACGCCGCCGGATTCGGCAATATCCTG
>CAJFJP010000022.1 GCA_904384255.1 Candidatus Timburyella stercoris | reverse complement strand
ATAAGTGTCGGCATCGACCTATTTTCCCAGGCAGTCGCCCGCCAAGTATCTTCGGCACGAATGAGCTTAACTTCCGTGTTCGGGATGGGAACGGGTGGACCCTCACCGTTATTAACACCGACTCTGCTAAAAGAGGTTTTGGTGACCCGTACGAGATTCGAACTCGTGTTGCCGGCGTGAGAGGCCGGAGTCTTAGGCCACTTGACCAACGGGCCATAACCCACAAAGCATTTAGCTTGATTATTATATCAGTCAAAGTCCGCTATGTCAAGTATAAATTTTAAAAATAATTTAATAGAATTATTTTTTCCTTAAAATATATAATTATACCAATTTATAAAAAGATATTTTTATATTGATTTTTGTGTTATAATAAATGACATAATGCGTTTAAAACGCAATAGTTTAATTGAGGAGTGATTTTATGCCGGTTTGGGGCTGGATTTTAATTGCTGTTATAGCAGTTATAATCATATTCATTATTTACATTATATCCAAAAGGAACAAGTTTGTGTCTATGGAGGAAAACATAGATAATTCTTACGCCCAAATTGATGTTCAGCTTAAAAGGAGATATGATCTTATACCTAATCTTGTCGAGACTGTAAAGGGATATGCTGCCCATGAATCCGATACGCTTGAGAGGGTGGTTGAGCTGCGCAATGCGGCGGAGAAATCCGGAAATATAAATGAAGAGATGAAGATTAATGTTGAAATAAATCAGGCACTTTCAAGACTAATGGCTCTTGCGGAGGCATATCCAAATTTGAAAGCGGACACATCCTTTTTAAAGCTTCAGGATGCACTGCATGACACCGAAGGAAAAATCGCTATATCGCGTCAGATTTATAACGACTGCGTTACAAAGCTTAACAAGGCCATAAAGATGTTCCCAGGCAATGTAGTTGCCGGCATGTTTGGATTTGGTGAGAAGCAATATCTTGAAACGGCGGAAAGCGAGCGGGAAAATGTCAGTGTCAAATTCTAAGCTATGGCGCTCAATAATAGTATCTTTAGCGCTGTCGCTTGTGGCAGGCATATTTGCATTTATCTTTTTTTCGCTCAGATCGTCGAATTCTTTTTCAAAGACAAAAGTTTATATTAAAACCTTGAATGCCAATTATAATGTAAAAGAAGACGGCAGCATGGACGTAGTGGAAACATGGGAAACAGTATTTAATGATTCTAATCTTTCTACCGGCAGCAAGATGTTTGGCATCCAGCAGCACGGCGAGGAATATGAGCTTAAATCTGTCCGAGATTTGACTAATAATAAAACATATATATTTGATAAATCGGCGGATAAAAACGATAAGGGGTACTGCACACAGATTATAAGGGATGGACACACATATTTTGAGTGGTACGACAATTTCGGGGATGAAACTCGCACATTTGAAATCACTTATACTGTAAAAAATGCTGTACGCTTATATAATGATATGGCCGAGCTATACTGGCAGTTTGTTGGTTCCGACTTTGAGCTTAGTGTAGACAGTGCTGTCTGCACTGTGACGCTTCCTGAAAGCGCCATGTCTCAGGATAACAAGATATTTGGGCACTTAGAGAGGCATATTTCCGGTAACACAAACGCACAGTTCGACTCCGACGGCAGAGCAGTTTTTACGGTAGAAAAGCTGCCATCTAAGACATATGCCGAGCTCAGGCTGCTTATGAAAAGAAATGGCTTTAGCGGAGGGTATATTATAAATGCCGATGGTTATGACAATGCTATTATGGAAGAAGCACAGTGGGCAAATGATACTTCCGCAATAGTGGAAAATAATTTTACATGGGCAGTGGCAGATATAGCAATATGTGTTGCAGTTGTACTTATATCGGCAGGAGTATGCATATACCTCCGTTTTAAATATCGTCCGTTTAAAGTAAATTTTATGTCTGATTATTACAGAGAGCCGCCGGAGAATATATCGCCGGGAGTAATGTCAAGGCTTTACTTTTTCTATGACAGAACTTTGGTCCAAAACGGTATAATGACGGCGACAGTACTAAGCTTATGCAATAAAAGACACATACGCTTAGAAGAATTAAAAAAAGACATACTAATAAAATTTGACGGGGCATCAGATGCTGAACCGCTCACTGACGACGAGCTATGCATATATAGGATTTTTGAACAGGCGGCAGCCGGCTCTGGTGAAATCAGCCTCAAGCAGGTAAACAAGTATATAAAAAGCCATCAGACGGCTATGCAGCAAGAATATAAAAGGTTTAACAGTCTTATTGACAGCAGCTTCAGTATGCTTGGCTATAAAGATACATCTTTGAAAAAAGGAAAAGTATTGCTTACGGCATTGCTGTTGATATCATTGGCACTTATTGTGCTTTTGGGCGCAGCATCGTCGTCAGTTTACGGCTTTTCTTTTGCACTGCCGGGTATGGCTTTTTCAGCGGCTATGAGCATAATAACTTTTATATCGCTTAAACGTCTCACTCCGAAGGGAGAGGAAAGCTATGCCAAATGGCATGCCTTCGGCAAATTTATGAAAGAATTTACACTTATAGATGAAAAGGAATATCCGTCTATTGAGCTGTGGGAAAAGTATCTTGTTTATGCTACGGCGATGGGAATATCTAAAGAGGTACTCAAACAGATAAAGGTAGCTTATCCACAGATGTATGAGAATTATACAGGAACATATCTGCCATATTCATATTTATATTTTGCGCACGTAAACGGCGGTATGTCCTCAATTGAATCGGCCATGGGCAGAATATCCAGTTCTATGCAGTCCATTCAAAATTCATTAAATTATACCCGTAATTCCGGCGGACACGGCGGAGGCTTCAGCGTCGGAGGCGGCGGTGGAGGCGGTGGTGGAGGCGGCGGCTTCCACTAATTGCGTAAAAGTTTTAAGTACAAATACATTTACTTTTTGATGAAAAATGATATAATTATGTCGTAATTTGCAAAAATCAATCGAATGCATGCATAACGCTGCGCAGATAAAATATTCATTTTATGTGTATTATGTACCTCAAAGTGCGTTTTTGTGTAAAGATGGAAATAAGCAGCTTTGCTATGATTAATTCGCTTGATAGGCAAATAAATATTAGGAGGATATAAATATGAAACGTATTTTGAGCATTTTGTTATGTATCTGTACTTTTGCGGCACTGCTGTCGATATCGGCGCAGGGTTTGGCTGATAAAGGTAAGCAGATAAACAAGGGACTTTTAATGTATGTAGGTTATTGGGGCTATGCACACGGCAAATATCGTACGCCAACGGATGAACAGCTTAAGGATATACTGGAAGTCACCGATGAAATTATATTGCTGACTACAGCGGCATATAACTGCTATACAGATCCGCTTACAGGCCAGGAAAAGCAGATAATAACAAATGATGTAATAGATAATATGCCGGCTGATTGGGTGGGAAATCCAGAAAATCTGGACGAAATAAAAGCGACATACAAAGAATATGCAGCAGATATGATTAACGCCGGCTATAATATAAGCGACTTTGTCGAGGATGCCACCAATCTTTGCGACAGGATTTTAAAAATTAATCCGGATGCGAAGATTTGGTATTCGGTGCCGGGCGCTCCATCGCTTACAGCGCTTACGCATCTGTTTGCTGATTCCTGGGTGCAGCTTGTAGACGAATTTAAGGAAGCCACAGCTCAGAAGATATGGGACAACAACATATGCGGATTTTACTACAGTGACGAAGATGTCGTCACCTTTGACTATGCTAAGTTTGACCCGACTAAGCCGGAGGAAAACTTCAATAATCCCGATGTATATTCGATGCGTCAGGTTTCGGACAAGGTTCACAGCTATAACAAGAATATGGTATGGATACCATACAGTGCAGACACAAGCTCAGAAATATATGAATGCCTTGGTTATGTGGCAAATAAAACGAATATTTTTGATACAGTAATAATTCAGCCAAGCTATTTCTTTAATGCACAGCTTACAGATAATCTTCGGATTATAAAGGATTGCGTGGAAAATCAGGCAGTTGTATATAGCAATGGAGATATTATTGGCGGAACAAAGACGTCTGATACCGTTATAGGCTGGGAAATGGAAATAGATTCTGAAGAGATGGCAAATGATCCACAGGCAGGAGATAGGTATCAGGCATATGTGGATACTTTTAAAGACTATGTGGGAATATATCCGACGGTTTATTATTCCAGCATAATTGCTGACACAATGGCATCGCTTGATAAGATAGCGGAATTTTATTCTTATGGACCGCAGGATCCTGTTTCTTCCGTCGGCAGTGCATCTTCGGCAGATGCTTCATCTAATACCACAGCTTCCGGAGTTTCTTCATCAAGCTCAGTGGATGCAGGAAATACTTCAAGTACAGTCTCTGATATCAATAATCCGAAAACCGGCGAAAGCATGACGATAGCTGGTGTTGCAGCATTAGCATTGGTTTCTGCGGCAGCTGTGTTAGTTGTTAAAAAACGTAGATAGTTAATTATATGAATACATAAAAAATCCGTTCATATAAAATTGAACGGATTTTTTATGGAAACTGCAGCAAAAATCTAAAGAAATTTTACTATAGTAAGCTTATCTGAAAATTAAAAGATAAAAAAATTTCTTGTTAGAATATTTAAATTTAATTTATCACACTAAGCGTTATATTTTAATAAATTAATAAACGAATTTTTTCGTATTACATTTATCAGTTCATTGAATATTTTAAGCGGTAATAAAGAAATATTATAATTTAAAAGATAAAAATATTAATAAAAAAGATATTTACTTATCATATAAGAATGATATAATTGTTTTAACTCGTCATATTAGGGAGGACATTAAGGCATGAAGCGCATAATAAGTGTTCTATTGGCTGCATGTATGATAACAGTGCTGTTTTCCGGATGTAATAGTAACAGCAGTGGCTTAAGAAAAGAACAGATGTATAAAGGACTGCTGTTGTATGTAGGATATTGGGGCTACAGCAATGGTAAATATCCTGAACCTACAGACGAGCAGTTAAAGCAGATATTAGAGGTCACTGACGAATTCGTACTTGTGCCAACGGCTGTATATAACTGCTATACCGATAAGCTGACAGGTGAAGAAAAGCAGATACTTAATAATGATATAATAGATAGTATGACTACAGAGTGGATAGGGCGTCCGTCGAGCCTCGAAAGCCTGAAAGTCACATATAAAAATATTGCTTCATCATCAATACTTGCAGGGTATAATATAAGTGATTATGTTGAGGACGCTACAAAGCTTGGCAACAGGCTCGTGGAATTAGATCCGGATGTTAAGCTGTGGTACTCTGTACCGGGAGCGGCTCAGCTCACAGCTCTTACATATTTATTTGCCGATTCTTGGGTGCAGGTTGTAGATGAGGTGAAAGAAGCGCTTGAACCGGAGGTATGGGAGAATAACGTATACGGCTTCTATTATAGCGACGAGGACGTTGTTACAGGCGAATATGCAAAATTTGATGAAGACAAGCCAGAAGAAAATTTTAATAATCCGGATGTGTATGCCATGCGCCAAGTTTCGGACAAGGTTCACAGTTATGACAAAAGCTTTCTCTGGATACCGTACAGCTCAGATACCAATGGAAGAACTTACGAAAATCTTGGCTATGTAGCCAACAAGACGGATATATTTGATATGATACTTATTCAGCCAAGTTATTTCTTCGATGCAAGCCTTAAAAATAATCCGCAAATTATAAAGAATTGCGTGGAAAAGCAGGCGGTCGTCAGAGAGGATGGCGAAATTATCGGCGAGACAAAGACATCAGATACAGTAATAGGTTGGGAAATGGAAATAGATGCTACAGACATTAAAAAGGGATCTGCCGCTGAAACAAGATATCAGGCGTACGTCGACGCATTTAAAGATTTGAGAGGAGTATATCCTACAGCGTATTATGCGAGCATAATTACCGAAACGGTTGATGTTTTGGACAAAATATCCGAGTTTTATTCCTTTGATAAGGCAGGCGAAAAGAGCAGTGCTGCAAGCGCTAGTGGCTCGCAGATAATTGTGCCTGTCGCGATAGCCGGCGGTGCTGTGATATTGATTGCTGTGTCGGTAACGGCGGTTTTGCTCATAAAGAAAAGAAAATAGAGAAAACAAAAAAGTCCGCTCATAGTTTGAGCGGACTTTTTTGTTTATTTTTTAAGATACGATGCTTATAAGCCAAAAACTTCATTAGCATATTTTGATTAGGGAAAAATTCATAAACGCTGATTATGCAAATAACAAATACTGCGGTACTAACCTCTTTTCAGCGTGTAGAGAGGAAAGATGCTTCTATACAGCCTTGCATGTATGCCGAAAACGGAATTTTGTAAACACTCTCAGATAAATGAAATGCTTGTATATCAGTATTGTTCCATTATATTTAATAATAAAATTTTGTATATAAATAGTAATTATATATACTAATAGCAGATTAAAAAATGTTTCTAAAAAGTCAGATGTATAAATATCTTTCTGACTTTTTTTGTGCATGTCCGGATAATAATTCACGAAACATATACAGCTATGATATTAAATGGCTTTTGCAAATATTTGTTGCTTATTTTATTAAATTTAATAGGCAGACATTTTCAGATTATAAATATACGTAAATACAAAAGCTTGACAAAATTTGTTCTGTAAGCTCTTTTTTATACATGGATAAAAATCCTCAAAAGTGCGTGCACTTGAAATTGAATAGTACTTTTATTATAATGTACTGAGTAAAAATGGCAGGAGAGATGAATATGCTAATTAATAAAGGTGATATCGTATTATTTCAGGGTGACAGTATAACCGACTGTCATCGCCATCCAGACAATCCTCTCGGAGAAGGCTATCCGTTTATTGCGGCAAATATTTTTTCCGCGCTTTATCCTGAAATGGATGTGACTTTCATAAATAGAGGCATATCGGGAAACAGAGTGGTAAATTTAAGGGACAGATGGCAGGAGGATTGCCTAGACATAAAACCGAATGTTTTGTCTATACTCGTCGGTGTAAACGATACATGGCACAGATACAGCGAAAATATAAGTTGCACGGCGGAGGAGTATAAATCGGTATACCGAGAAATTCTCATACAGGCAAGAGAAAAGACAAACGCCAAGCTAATATTAATGGAGCCGTTTTTGATACATATGAAAGAGGGACAGGACAAATGGCGTGAAGACTTAAATCCGAAAATAATGGCGGTAAGAGAGCTTGCACAGGAGTTTGATGCTGTATATGTACCGCTTGACGGAATATTTGCTGCAGCTGTGGCAAAGGCACCGATGAAAACATGGATATTTGATGGAGTGCATCCTACACCGACTGGGCATGCTCTTATAGCAAAAGCATGGCTTGATGCAGTAGGTGTAGATATTAGGTGGCCTAAATAGCTGTTGTGATGATTTAGTCTGTTTTTACGCTTGACTGAAGAAAAGAAAGCTGTGGCGTATAATATGAAGCAATTATAGCGATTATTATATTTTTAGGTGAAATTACTATTATAGAACTAATTAAGCGGAATATAATCAATATACTATATTGTATTGTGTGTTAGGCATGGCTAATTTAAAAATCAGCTTTATATTTTATTATTTATCGGCGAGATAAGATAAATGTCTAATTGCATATTTATCTCTTTTTCGCTAAACCTATGCTGGCGTGACTTTTATTTTTCAAGCTTATTACAGTGATTTTAAATGGAAAAAAATATCTGTAAAAAAAAGAAAAATCAGAGACAAAGTAAAAATATAGCAAAAGTTAGTTTAGGCACGCCAAAAGTTAAATAACGGTATTTAAAAAAATGAGTACTGTAGTATAATCAACGTAAATATGAACATCGGAGGTGCTGAAATTGTCAAAAGTAAAAATAGGTGTAATAGGCTGTGGTTCAATAGCCAACAGCGCGCATATACCGGCGTATGTAAAAAATGAGGATGCGGAGATAAAATATTTTTGCGATATCAAGCTTGATAGAGCGGAAAAGGCAGTAAAGGACTATAACTGCGGCACAGCGGTTGAGGATTATCATGTGGTTATAAATGATCCAGAAATCGATGCAGTATCTGTTTGCACGCCGAACAATATGCATAGCATAATATCAATAGATGCAATGAGAGCCGGCAAGCATGTACTGTGCGAGAAGCCGACGGCAAGAGTATTAAGTGAAGCTCTGGAGATGCAGAAGGTTGCACATGAGACTGGTAAAATACTTAATATAGGTGTTGTAAATCGCTTCAGCAAGAGTGTAAATATGATAAAGGACATGATATCCAATGGTGAGCTTGGCGATATATATCATGTATATATAGCATTCCGCTCACAGCGTTCAATTCCCGGACTTGGCGGCGCGTTTACAACAAAGTCTATAGCAGGCGGCGGCGTTCTTATAGACTGGGGCGTACATTACATAGACATAGCGATGTACTGCTTGGGCGATCCTGAGCCGAGGGCTGTAAGCGGTAAGGCGTACTGTGCGCTTGGTAAGGACATAGAAGGTTATACATATGTAAATATGTGGGCAGGTCCTCCGGTATTAGACGGCACAGGCGTTTATGACGTTGACGATTTTGTAACTGCGCTTGTAAGAACAGATAATACTACAATATCTATGAACGGCGCATGGGCTCAGAACATAGGCGAAGGTGAATCCTACATAGACTTCATAGGTACAAAAGCTGGCGTGCGCTTAAATTACGGCGGATATTTTACAAAGTATTCGACAGAAAACGGTGCTCTTACAGAGATGAAGCCGCAGTACAAGGCGGAGAATATATTTGAAAATGAGATAAATGCTTTTGTAAAGTGCGTACAGACAGGCGAGCACATACAGTCTTATATAGATTCTGCAATAATAACAGCGAAGCTCATGCAGGCTATATATGATTCCTCTGATAGAAACGAGGAAGTAAAGCTGTAAACCAGATACTTAATTGCAGGCGGCCATATGTTATATGGCCGCCTGATGTAAAACATTTGCGTTAAGCTGCAATGCGAACGGAGGGTAATATGGTGAAAAAGGTAGGCTTTATCGACTATTATCTTGATGAATGGCATGCAAACCATTATCCGGAATGGCTTAAGGAATATTCCGACGGCCGTTATGTGGTTGCATACGCTTATGGTGAAATTGACAGCCCGCTTGGCGGCATAAGCAACGAGGAATGGGCAAAGAAAAACGACGTTACGCTTTGTAAAACTATCGATGAAGTGGTAGAGAAAAGCGATGTCCTTATTGTATTGTCGCCGGATAATCCGGAGCAGCACGAGCATTTATGTGAAAAACCGCTTATGTCCGGCAAGCTCACATATGTTGACAAAACCTTTGCGCCGGATGCCGATACAGCTCGCCGCATATTTAAAATAGCTGAAAAGAGTGGGACAAAGCTGTTTTCAACATCTGCATTAAGATATGCGACGGAAATACAGGAGATGAAAAAGGGCGAGGCAATATATGTATCGAGTATAGGCCCAGGCGTTGAGGAAAATTATTTCATACATCAGTTTGAGCCGATTGTATATTTAATGGGGCCTGATGTAAAGCGCATAATGTATACAGGTTCAATAAATTCAATGTCCTTTACGCTTGAATATTCCGACGGCCGACGTGCATATATGAACATGCCAAGAACATGGGGCGCTCCGCAGATGTTAGCTGTGAAGTACAGCGACAGCTTTGTGATGCAGAAGCTTGAATCTGACTCGTTTAAGAACTTTATGCATGCGATGGTAAAATTCTTTGACGATGGTGAAGTGCCTGTAGACCCGCAGGAAACAATCACGCTTATGGCGATAATCGGCGCGGCAAGCGAAGCTATGAAAAAGCCGGATGAATGGGTGAATTTATAAGCGGATTGTGCTATATATTGCCGGCTTAGCCGGTGGTTGTATATCGATTAGATTTTTATATTAATTAGATACAATAAACACCCAAGGCTGAATTAATCCTGATAAGGTTAAGGGGGAAAAGTATGGGTATATTTAAAATAGGAGTAATATCCGACTGGTTTCATTTAGGCTTTAAAGGCGGCATAGAAAAAGCAGCGGAGATAGGTGCCGAGGCGGTACAGCTCTATGCTGTAAGCGGCGAAATGTCGCCGGACAATATGACACCGTCAAGCCTTAAGGAGAAAAAGGACATATTAGCTTCAAACGGAATTAAGGTATCTGCGCTGTGTGGCGATTTTGGCGGCCACGGCTTTGAGATAGCAGAGGACAATGTCTGGAAAGTGGAAAAGTCCAAAAGGATAGTTGACCTTGCGCTGGAGCTCGGTTCGAATGTGGTAACGACGCACATAGGCGTAGTAAGCGGGAACGAAAACGATGAATCCTATAAGAATCAGCTTGAGGCGTGCAATCAGCTTGCGGAGTATGCGGCAGGTGTCGGCGCATATTTTGCAGTTGAGACAGGCCCTGAAAAGGCGGTCACGCTTAAGGCGTTTCTGGATAAACTTGATTCTAAGGGTGTAGCTGTCAACTTTGACCCGGCTAATTTGGTTATGGTGACAGGCGACGACCCGGTACAGGGCGTATATACTTTAAAGGATTATATCGTACATACTCATGCCAAGGACGGCATAATGCTGAAGCAGACCGATCCAAAGGAGATATACGGCTTTTTTGCCGACGGCGGCATAGGCGATTTGCGTCTGGAGGATTATTTTAAAGAGACGCCGCTTGGTCTTGGCAAGGTCGATTTTACAGCGTACTTAAACGCTCTTAAGGATATTGGCTACAGGGGATATCTGACAATAGAGCGCGAAGTCGGTGCAAATCCTGAGGCGGATATAAAAATGGCAGTAGATTTTCTTAAAGAAAAAATGTCTGCCATGAATTAGATAACAGGGGAATGTGGTTAATTAGATGAAGGACAAATACGGCGTTGTGCTTGTCGGCTGCGGATATATAGGTGCTACGCATCTGAGTGATATATATTATAGAGATAATATAAGGGTTATAGGCGTAGTGGATGTAAATGAAGATGCAGCAAGATTGTTTGCCCGCAAATATGGTGCGGAGTCTTGGTCGTCTGACTATAGAGATTATCTTACAAACAACGAAGTTGATATATTTATAATTGCAACCTATACTGAAACGCATCTGGAAATTTTAAAGGCTTGTATATCTCACGGCAGGCACGTGCTGTGTGAAAAGCCGGTAGCTGATACGTTAGAGAGCTCGCTGGAGTTTGTGAACGCAGTGCGCAGTGCTGACAAGTTAAAGGTGCTTGTTGGGCATATACTTCGTCATAACGAGTCTTATAAGACTATTGCCAATATGATAAAAAACGGTGCAATAGGCCGTACCAAGGTGTTTAGAATGGCGCAGAACCACAATGCGATTAATTGGAACAGATACCGGCATCTGCTGAGTTTCTGCCCGCCGCTTGTGGACTGTGGTGTGCATTATATCGATGTTGCGCAGTGGTTTACTGGATCGAAAATAGTGCAGGTGTCTGGCATATCGACAAAGATAGACGGTGACGTGCCTAGTGGTTCGTATAATTACAGCATAATGAATGCGGTACTTGCCGACGGCACTGTATTTAATTATGAGAGCGGTTGGTCCAGAAACATGATGGCGAATAATCTTAAGGAATTTATTGGCGACAGCGGATATATTAAGCTGATACTTTCCTGCGACCGTAGCGATGGTCATGAGCTTGGCGACTTGATACGATGGTATGACGGGAAAACCGGAGAACATCATATAATAAACGTCAAGAGCATATATAAAAATATGTACGGTCAAATTTTAGAGCTCATACGTATGATAGAGGAGCCGGGATATGTGTCAAGTCCGACGATAGACGATGTTGAAAGCACGATGAAGGTTGCTTTTGCGGCTGACAAAGCCGTAAGGGATAATCTTGTTTTGCGTCTTGACGGCAATAGTCAGGAAATTGTCGGCGGCGACAAATAGTGTAAAACATTTTTTATTATTGATAGTTTGAGGGGTAGTAATATAAGGAAGCAGGCGGCTTATGCCGCCTGCTTCCTGTTATAATACTATATGGCAGCAGTGTGCTGTGACCCAAGATAACCTTTTTAATAAATTTGTAAAGCATTGCAGTCAATTATGCTTCAGACCTTGAAGAACAGCACTTCAGGCATTGTGCCGTCATAATATTTTTCATTACCGCTCAGCAGTTCATATTCCCCGCAGGAATACTTGTCGGCAATTTTAGTCCAAAATGACTTGGAGACGGTATTCTTTGGATGATATTTTATATTCCAAAAGCCTTTGTGCTTTTCAAACAGCTTTTCCATTGCTTTACTGCCGGCTCCTTGCTGCCTATACGGATACGCCACAAAAAATTCAGCAATCGACCAGTCTACTCGACGATCGCATTCTGCACGATTGTTGACCATAGCAAACCCGGCCAAATGCTTATCGGCGAATATGAAATATGCAAAGCGATTAGAAGATGTAAAATATGAATCAAGATAGGTATAGTTATAAAGTCCATCCTGATTAAACGGCATTTTATCGTATTGCGAGAATTCGTAATTATATTTTTCAAGCAGGTTGTTCAGAATGATTTTCCTGCTATGCTCTGCTGGTTTTAAGGTTATCTCCATTTAATATCACCGAGTTTATAATAACATAAATTTAAGCTATAAAACAAACGAAATTCAAATGTAAAAGTTTAAATATGCCTGTAATATAACAAGTCCTTTTTACATATGCTTGAATAAGCGGAAAAATGGAGGATAAAGATATGCAGGTTTTAAAAGTTATATACATAATATGCGCGGCAATAGCGGGACTGGCGATTATAGTAGCGGCGGTAAAGAGCAAAAGGGCGAGGCATTATTTAATTATTTCTGCACTGATAGGAATTGCGGCGCTGATAGTGGCGTCAATTACTGGAAGTTTTACAGGATTTGGCCTGCCAATAAATTTGTGGACGCTTATTTGCTCTGCGGTACTGTCATTGCCGGGAGTTATATTAATGATAATATTAAAACTAGTGTGGATTTTTTAGAGAGCAATATAAATAAAAAAGCGGCTGATAAAATCGGCCGCTTTTTATGGTTTAAGTTAAATTGTTGATTTATATATAAACAAAACAAAATTTTAAGATTTACTCTTTTAAATTAGTAAAACGTCAAGACGAGATGTAAGACTTTGTCGACAATCATGTTAGAGATAATTAACGGCAGATTTGCATTTACACTTAGTTGGCAGACCAATAGTCCGGCAAGTTACTTGTTAAGATATTCGTTCGTAGGATACTCTGATATCAAATATATTAGTTGGAAAGGACAATGAAAAAGCTTTTGCACAAAAGGGAAAAACAGTTACATTTGTAATAATGTCAGTGGCTAAAACCCCTTTTCTTAAAGTATATATAATCGCACTGAGATATTTTGCTGCAAGGCCACATTTAGTTTGGCTTAACGTTTTGGTAAAGCAAATTGTTTGACCAATACAGCCCAAAACGATTTAAGAAAGCTGACAATTATCGAGCAGAGTATAATTTTTAGCACCTTTTGAGCGAAGCACGGACCGCGTTAAAGCTTTTGTCATACGGTGATATGAAAAAATTTATGCCTTGCCTGAACGAAAAATTTTCCGCTGAAAACTGCGTGTGACAAAAATGATGGCGGTGCTGATGGCTTCTTGCTTTTGAAAGCGCGCCGGCACACATCAATAGCAGGAAAGATAAAAGCCGCTCTGCCGACCATTTTAAGCATGTTGGGTCAGGCTCCAGGCAACTAATTTTAAACGCATACTTAATTACTATAGGCTTTCTGCAAACGAGAACAGGCAAGAAAAAGCCTTTTTAAAACTTGCTGTTTACTATTAATGATAGAAAGGCCCCATCTTGTAAAAGAAAAGAATTTAGTGTAAAATGAAGGCATTAGGAGGCGGGGAATATGTCTGAAAATGGAATTTTTTACGAACTTCCTCAGGGGCTTGACAGCTGCATAGCCTCTTTACTGAATACTGAGTTAGCTTATGTAAAAAGCAATTTGCTGGCTTCAGAAAAAATGGGCATGCCCTGCGATAATAAAAAAGCAGACGTTCTTTTTATCAATCCTCCGTTTCATTATAATGGAAAATATGACAGCACGTTTCTTTTAGAAGGCTTTAAACGCTTAAATTGCAATGGACAAGGAGTCTGCATCGTTTCCGGAGGACTTTTAAGCAGATGTACTTCAAATGACATTTTAGTCAGGCAAAAGCTGTTAACTGAAATGGATTTACACGCAATAATTTTACTGCCGGAGAATACTTTTCCCGGGGCAAAAGCATTTAGTGCAGTACTGTATTTTTCAAACCGGCCTCCGTCAAAAGACGATATAATAACTATTGATTTAAGAGATAAGCAGCTGTCACGAGAAATTTTAAAAAATACAGCTTCAGCCATAATGAATCAGGACGATAAAAATATAGGAATAATTACCCAGATGATTGATCGTGACTCTGTTAAAGCGCCGGAATATATTCTTAATCCGGATATATATAAGGCTTTTACGCAGGAAGATAAAGGTCGTATAATGCTTTTCGGAAGTGACATGGCGGATTATATTCTTTATGATATGGACAAATGCTTTGCCAAAGAGTTTCCAAATGCAGTGCAAAGGTTTAACGGCGAGACGAACGAGCGTCCCAAAGGGAAAAAATGTGGAAGAGAGCTTTTTGTATTAAAAAACGGCAAAGACTTGCCGAAAGACCATAAAAACAGGACAGGTCCCTATCCTCTCTATCAGGGCAGCGGCATATGCGGGACTACTGACATATGCAATGTGGAAGAGCAGTTGCCTACGCTTATTATCAACCGTGTAGGGAGTTGTTGCGGGCGGATTTACTATACCAAAAGGCCTTGCTTTGTCCAAGGAAATTCTATGTTTATTGCACAGTACAGTCAAAAATTGCATCCGATATTTCTCTTCTTCCTTTTTAGGGCGGCTAACTTTAACAGATGGAAAAATGGGACAACAATACCGTCAATTAGACAGAATATAATTTACAATACATGGTTTGCCGTCCCTTCATTAAGAGCTCAAAAAGAGTTTGTTGATATAGCAGCTCCAAAAATGAAGCAAGTGCTTGATATTTGGAATGAGATGACGTATATAAAGCAGGAGGTGTTATTTTGAGCGTTAAAGGAAACAAAGACCTTCCAATTGCTTCGGAGGAAGAAGATTTATTTGGCCTTCAAGATTATTACCGCGGACTTGCGGATTTTATTGATGGGTGCGAGACGCCGTTTACCATAGCGTTGCAGGGAGATTGGGGTTCTGGAAAAACATCGATGATGAATAATATAGCTGCCAGATTAAATAAGCACTATATCATCAGGTTTGACACATGGCAGTATGCTCAGTTCGGCGGTGAGGCAGAACTCTCTATAGCGCTTTTAGATGCTATAACAAATGAGGTTAGAGACAAGCTAAGCTCCGGCTCACAAGCGGCACGCGGATTAAAAGATAAATTTTCTTCAATAAAAAAGAGGTTACGTTTTAATCTTACTCTCGGAATTCCAAACGTTTTTTCTGTACAGTACAGAAATGACAATGAATCATCTGAAAATGAAGACAAAGCATATTACGACAGTATAAAAACATTTCATGACGAGTTTGGCAAGGCGGTTCATGAGTTAACTGAAGCCTCCAATGCTAAAGTGATTATATTTATCGATGATTTAGATAGGCTTCATCCTACGCGGGCGGTAGAGCTGCTGGAAATTATAAAGATTTTCTTAGATGTAGAGGGCTGCGTATTTGTTTTATCGATTGATTATGGAGTAGTTACGCTCGGCATAAAGGCAAAATACGGCGATGATCTTATGTATCAAAAGGGTAAAAGCTTTTTTGATAAAATGATACAGCTGCCATTTCAAATCCCTGTTAATTTTTATAAGATGAACAAATTGCTGAATAATACATTTGAGCGTATGGGAATATCAATTAATCAAAACTATCAAATTGCGGAGCTTATTGAGCAATGCGTCGGTTCTAATCCTCGTATGGTTAAGCGGGTGCTAAATTCATTTGAGCTTTTAGTAGATATTTTAAATATAGAAAAATCAGCCAAACAAGAGCAGCAATATATTTATTTGCTATTTATTTTAATACTGCAGCTTTATGATGAACATCTTTATCGCTATTTACTTCGGAGCAATAAATGGGCCTTGCCAAGTAAAGACGAAAACAGCATTTTTAATGCAAAAGTTAAAGACATCTCCGATGAAAAATATATTATAAATGAATTATTTGACGGAGATGATAAAGTAGGTACGCCTTCTATTAAAAAGACGATTTCGTTTATTAAAACAATGGACGTCCTTTTGGGTAAAGAGGATATATCACGCGAAAATAATATAGAACTCTTCCAAACTTTGCTACACCAATCGCAGGTAACTTCATTTGGCACGGCGGAAATATCGCACACGAACATTATCGAATTAACCGAAGGAACGGAGCTTACCAATTTAGCAATTCGGGGCCTTATTATTGACGGCCAGAAGGAATTTGTTCTTGACACTTACAGAGATGCATTTATTAAAATTTTAGAAACGCTTATAGATGAAGAAAAGTTTAAAGCTTTTGTAAATTCCAGAGAAAAGACAAACAAAGCACATCTGCCCGATAGGATTTTCAGCCAAATTGACGGCACATCGTCCAATAATGACATTAAATATCATGTATCGTCCATCAAGCGCGTCAATGGAGTAAATCTTGTTTTACACTATGGGCGGAAAGACTTAAATAATTATTTGTTTAGTTTTTTAGAAGCTTTCAATATTAAGACAAAAATTTATTTAAAAGTAGTTGATGCTGAATAGCTGCTGCCGGCTATTAAACTTAACGTTTGTATATATAAGCAATGAATATTTGATTTTGAATATGTGTTGGTTTATAATAAAAATATTATGATTACGTAAACTTTTTTAAGCGGAGGTTCGTTAATGCGGTTGCGACTGATATCTATAGCGCTGATAGTGGTGCTGTGCATGGCTCTGCAGGGCTGCGGAAATAATGCTGAAACACCGGAGGATGTACCGGGCGGCGAAAATACAAGCGCATCTGCGGAATTTTCTGGGGAACTTTTTTTGCCATATACTCCCAGCGACTCGCTTAATCCATATACGGCTCAGACTAAGATAAACAGGGAGCTTTCTACTCTTTTATACGACTCTCTTATTGTGCTGGATGAAAATATGCAGCCGCAGTATCGGCTTGCGGAATCAGTCGTTGTAGAAGGGTTAAACTGTGTAATAAAGCTTAAGGAAGCGACGTTTTCAGACGGCACAAATGTAACGGCGGAAGATGTTACATCTTCTATAAAGGCTGCGCTGGCATCGCCTTATAAATATAAAGACCAATTATCCAATGTTGCGTCATATAATGCAGCTGATTCAAAAACAGTAACCATAACGCTGCATACACCCGATGCATACTTTGTTTCAATGCTGGACTTTCCGATATATAAAATGAACACGGAAAATTTAAAGAATGAAGACAACAAAGCACTGCCGCCTACGGGTTCGGGCAGATATGTATACAGCTCTGACGGGGGAGAGGTTTCACTACTTGCTCGAAGCGGCTGGATAGGTGGAGAAGTATCGGTAGGGAAAATAACGCTTATAGATGCTCCCGACAGCGATGCGCTGAAGCATAATATAGAGACATCAAGCATAAGCATGTACTATACTGACCTAAGCGATGAAGCTGTGCCTGGCTGGTCAGAGAACCTTATGAAATCACCGCTTACAAATTTGGTGTTTATAGGGGTTAATTCGTCGCGCCAGACCCTGCAATCTTCAAATATGCGCAAGGCTATAAGCAGCGCAGTAAACCGTCAGACAATAGTAGAAGATGCCTTTTATTCATATGCAGAAGCCGCTACAGGTTTATATCATCCTTGCTTTTATGCAACTAAAGATGTTCAGCATATAAATACGGTTTCTGACGATGCAGCCGCGGCAGCTGAGTTTGCAGCAGCAGGATACAGTGAAAAGAACAACGACGGGTATTTTATTTTAAACGGTGAGATTGTTAAGCTTGAAATACTTGTAAATTCAGAGAACAGCTCAAGAATGTATGCGGCCGAGGCGGTAAAAAACAGTCTGAGACGAGCGGGTGTGCAGGCCGAGGTTGTTTCGGTATCGGCAGAGGAATACAATGCGAGAATAACATCAGGCAATTTTGATTTATATATAGGCGAGGTAAAGCTGCCTAAGGACTTTGACATGAGCGTGTTTTTTACAGACGGAGCGGCTGCCTCTTACGGTATAGACGCTGCTTCGCCGACAAAAGCAAAATATACTGAGTATAAGGCGGGAACGGCTTCTATTTCTGACTTTATAGCTGCGTTTGAGAGCGATATGCCGATTATACCGCTAGTTTACAGATGCGGGCTTTTGTGCTATACTGCTTCTCTGCCTGCTCAGCCTATTTCGACAATAAGCGATATTTACTATAATATTCAGGCTTATGCAAAATCGTAAAGTCATATATTAATATAAAATCTTTCTAAAAAGTCCGATTATCCCCTAAAACACTGTATTTATCGTATTTTTTGAGGACTTCAAACTTTGAATTTACCACGAATTTACTACAAACGAGCAAGCCTTGAACTCGATACGAAGTCCCAGCTCTGATAGATATGGTACAGCACATCAGTATTGGTAAACTAAGTCTGTTTAAAGGAAACTATACGCCGATCCGTATCCTGCAGACACTGCTGAATATTCTTCTTCTGGCATCAGTGATCGGGCTGATGGTAAGCGGAATTATCCTGTCCCGGGAAGTCTTTGATTTCCTTCCTGTATCCGGCGGTATGGGATTTGCCAGAATGCTTCATATGCTGGCATCTTACTGGGGATTTCTGTTCATGAGCCTGCATCTGGGACTCCACTGGAGCATGGTGATGGGAGTGGCGAGAAAAGCTGCAGGTATCAGCGCCTCTTCTTCAGCCAGAACGTGGACGCTGCGGATTCTGGCAGCAGGGCTTTGTATATATGGCATTTATGCGTTTCAGAAAAATGACATTGCATCATATATGTTTTTGCGGACACATTTTGTTTTCTTTGATGTGGAGCAGTCGCTGATTTCCTTTTTTGCCGAATACCTGGGCATGATGGGGCTGTGGGCGGTTCTCGCTTATTATGTGGGGAAATGGATCAGAAAATAAAAGCAACAAACAAAGCGGTAATGATTAGCAGAAAATGCTATGTCATGAACCGCTTTGTTTGTGTTTAATAAGGAAAACAAGAAATTTTTAGTCCTCCGGGGATGTCGGGGCCTTTGCTGCGATACAGAACATATTCAGTGACGCGTCGGCGATCAGCCTTCCTGTGCCGTTGCAGATGGTGACACGGACGACAACGATTGTTTTTCCACTGGATACGACAGCGCCTCTGGCGTAAAGTGTTCCCTCGCGTATATTGGAGATGTAGCTTACGTTCATGGTCTGAGTCACATAGTCTCTGCCGTCGGTTTTGGCGGCAATGCCTGCCGCGCAGTCGGCAAGCGCTGAGATCAGACCTCCGTGGGCATAACCATTCAGGTTGCGTCCGTCATCGGAGAGAACGGTACAGACTTCAGCATAACCGTTTTCAGCTGTGAGGACTTCGATGGAATTATGAGTCATGAAATAATGGCTGTTTCTGTAAATGTCTAATTTGTCCAAACTGTACGCCTCCTTGATTATCAGTATATATGCAGATATAA
>CAJFJP010000021.1 GCA_904384255.1 Candidatus Timburyella stercoris | reverse complement strand
ATCTTGATCCCGGAACAATGAGTCCATATCAGCACGGCGAGGTCTTTGTAACTGAAGATGGCGCTGAGACGGATCTTGACCTTGGTCACTATGAGAGATTTATTGATATAAATTTAAATAAATTTTCAAATTTAACAACAGGTAAGGTATATTGGAATGTACTTACAAACGAGCGCGCCGGAAAATATGGCGGAGAAACGGTTCAGGTTATTCCGCATATAACCGATGAAATTAAGCGGTTTATATACAGCGTAGGCAAAAAGACCAGTGCAGACGTGGTAATAACGGAAATAGGCGGCACCACCGGTGATATTGAGTGCCAGCCGTTTTTGGAGTCCATACGTCAGATATCGCATGAGGTCGGCAGGGAAAACTGTGTATTTATACATGTAACGCTTATACCATACATAAGCAGCTCTAAGGAGCTTAAGACAAAGCCGACGCAGCACTCGGTAAAGGAACTTCAGTCTTACGGCATAATGCCGGATATAATAGTAGCGAGATGTGATTCTCCGCTGGATGAAAGCTCGCGCAAGAAGATAGCGCTTTTCTGCAATGTAACAGAAGAATGTGTTGTAGAAAACCGCACATTGCCGATATTATATGAAGCGCCGATTATGCTTGAAGAAAACGGCCTTGCGCGCATAGTCTGCCGCAAGCTTAGCCTCAACTGCGAGAATATAGATTTATCGGGCTGGATGAATATGCTTGATAAAATTAAGAACTGCGGCAAAAAGGTGAAGATAGCGCTTGTAGGCAAATATGTAAAGCTTGAAGATGCATATCTTTCAGTGGCACAGGCGCTGTATCACGGCGGGTATGAAAACGGCGCAGATGTATCCATTGAATGGATTAACTCGGAAAATATAAATGAG
Source organism: Candidatus Timburyella stercoris (assembly GCA_904384255.1). Lineage (GTDB taxonomy): Bacteria > Bacillota > Clostridia > Oscillospirales > Acutalibacteraceae > Timburyella > Timburyella stercoris. The sequence continues at coordinate 19,357 of CAJFJP010000021.1, read as the reverse complement.
AAAAACATCGCCAAAAAGCTTGCAGGCTGCAGCGGTGTAATAATGCCCGGCGGCTTTGGCGACCGTGGTATTGAAGGAATGATAATAGCTGCAAAATACTGCAGAGAGAATAATATTCCTTATTTTGGTATATGCCTTGGCATGCAGATAGCAGTAATAGAATATGCACGTCATGTACTTGGCTGGAGAGATGCAAATTCCAGTGAGTTTGATGAGCAGAGCACGCATCCGGTAATAGATTTAATGCCTGATCAGAAAGGAAATATACTTACCGGCGGCACAATGAGGCTGGGAGCTTATCCCTGTGTTGTACGGAAGGACAGCACATTGTGGGAAGTATACGGCGAGGAAGTAATTGCGGAGCGCCATCGTCACCGCTTTGAATTTAACAACGATTTCCGTACAGATATGGAAAAGGCTGGGCTGAAGATAATAGGTGTTTCCCCGAGCAAGGAATTGGTTGAGGCGGTAGAAATTCCGCAGAACGACTTTTATGTGGGTGTACAATATCATCCGGAGTTTAAGAGCCGTCCAAACCGTGCACATCCTCTTTTCAAAAAATTTATTGAGGCTTCTCTTAATCGGCAGGACAAGACAAAATAGTAAATTATTAAAAAAAGTAAAAGTTGCATTGGCTACTTAAAAATGAAAGTATAAAGGTAGCCCTTATCTAAATTAAACTTTGTTGTTTTAGCGGTACAGCCAATAGCTGTACCGCTTTTTTATTGCTTTGATCATGAGCCTCCCTTTCTACTTAAGGATGGGAAAAATCTTTAGAAAATGAATTAGCGAAATTGAGTGGTGAGGCGAAAGTCATGAAATGGTTTTGCTCAAGAGGGAACTATGTACAAAAAGTAAAGGCTATAATTTTTAAAGAATAGGAGTACGGCTGGTTTACTGGATGTATGGTGAGTGATGAATTGATATTTATCACTACTCCTTCTAGTGGACAAATACCGACCTATCGGGGATTTATGCATACCAATAGAGTTTTATTCCGCCATAGATTACTAATAATGGGATTTTATCTACATCTGTATTTTTCTTAAGAAAAACTTAATCCACTTAATAAAAAACTTCATATTATTATAAAAAAGGAACATTTTTTATGTTTTTTAATACTATATATATAAAAGAGCATAAAACAAGAACATAGGAGGCTGTATAATGGCAAATGAAGATGTACGTCTTAATAATATGAAAGAGCTTTACCCGGAATTGTACGATCTTATTTACCCAAAAGTTTCAGAGATTATAGACAAATCGGATATAAACAGCGAAATAAGCGGAGAAATGTTAGAAAGCATGATAGACGAGATACTGTTAAGCAGCGGCATCCAGCGCGTAGATAATGTACCTGTGGCAGCAGCCAACAGATTTGACGATCGGCTGCGTGAGCTTATAAGAATACTTATTCTGCGTGAAATATTTGGACGCCGCCCCAAGCCACCACGTCCGCGTCCACCTCAGCCGCCAAAACCACAACCGCCGCGCCCGCCGCAGCAGTGGCAGCCAGGACGGCCAGAAGATCCACGTCCACAGCCGCCGATTAGACCTGGCCAGCCTGGGCATGGAGGAACAAGGCCCCCTCAACAGAATCGTCCGGCAGAACCATCAAGGCCAAGACCATCAGCTCCAAGCCGTCCCGAATCGCAGATAAGACCGCCACAATCCAATAATACAATGCAGCAGACTCCTGAAGATAAGACGCCGTCTTTTCAGCGCCCCGCAGAGCAAAAACCACAACCGCCACATCGTCAAAATATATCTATGCCTATATATTTTTCCAGCCGGCAAAAGCTTCCGCCCAAAGCACCCAAAAACATAACTTGATAAAAATACAGCAGACACCTAAAAAATGTCTGCTGTATTTTTGCATATATGTAAGATAAAAACAATTCTGGGATACTGAGTGTTTGTCATCACATCAATCGCTCTGCAACTGGGAAATCTGTCATGCTTGTCTGTTTTAGGCTTGCAGAGTCTCTTAGGCTTTTCGCATTTCTTATTATATTTTTTCTTAAGGAAAATATGTCATTTTCTTTTTTGCGCTTTCTCTAATTTATTTGACAAGGATTTTTATATATAACTGATTCTATTGTAAATTTTATCACATTCAAAACGATAAAAGAGAGCCAATAAGTTATCGGCTCTCTTTTATAACCTTAAGGCGAGAAAATTCCTCACGTTCTTTTTCCTCAAGAGATTCATTGATAAATTTAACATCATGCTCAAGCTTTGGTATAGTAATATTTTTGAGGGAGTTAGCTCTTTTCTGCGTCTTTTTTATGGCACTTGCCAGCCTGTATACGCTGTTTTCAATTTCGGCAAGCTTTACAGTGAGTTTTTTCACCTTATCGAATTTGGCATATGCCTCATCAAGAGATGCACGGGTGTTGATTATACCGTAATAATTCTTCTCTGGCTTTTCTACATATTCTACCGATGGAATTTCAATTCCCATTACCGAATGATATTTTATATTTACACCATTATCTATCGGCACAGAAAGTGCCGCTTCATCGTTTATACCAAGAGTTATATTAGCGCGCTGCAGAGCTTTGTATGCCTCGCTGTAAGTAATATCTATCAGCTGCTGAATTTCATTGGCAACATCAATTAAAGACATAGCCTCGCGTATAAGGATATTTCTTTTGCGGTCCATCAGTTCATATCCGACCTTGGCCAAATTCAATGACTTTTTTGTATTAATAAGCGCGCTTTTGGTAGGAGTAACCTGTCCAGCCATAATGTCGCCTCCTTTGCTTTGAGTCAGTTTTCAGCTGGTTTATACCGCTTATCGAGCAGTTTGTCGTCAATCCTGTCGAGCTCGCTTCTCGGCAGGGTAGAGAGGACTTCCCAGCCCATATCCAGCGACATATCAATGCTGCGATTTTCAGTGTGCGACTGATTTAAAAATACTTGCTCAAATCTATTTCCAAATTCAATATACTTTTTATCTGTTTCAGACAGCTCATCCTCGCCTATAACAGAAGCCAGAGAACGAGCATCGTTAACCTTGGCATAGGATGAATAAAGCTGATTGGCCAAGTCAACATGGTCGTCACGGGTGTACTTAGCACCTATGCCGTCCTTCATAAGTCTTGAGAGAGAGGGGAGAACGTTTACCGGCGGATATATTCCCTTGCCCTCAAGCGCGCGGTCAAGCACTATCTGTCCCTCAGTGATATATCCGGTAAGATCCGGCACTGGGTGAGTTATATCATCATTAGGCATTGTCAGAATTGGAATTTGCGTGACAGAACCGCTGCTGGTATTAATCATACCGGCACGCTCATAAAGAGAAGCAAGGTCAGAGTAAAGATAGCTCGGAAATCCCTTACGTCCCGGAATTTCACCCTTTGACGAACTAAACTCGCGCACGGCTTCAGCATAGGATGTAAGGTCTGTCATAACGACAAGCACATGTTTGCCCAGATCATATGCAAGATATTCTGCCGCCGTCAGTGCGCAGCGCGGTGTAAGAATTCTTTCTATAATCGGGTCATTTGCAAGATTTAAAAACATAACGGTGTGATTAAGCACGCCGGATGATTCAAATGAATGCCTAAAGAAATCAGCTACGTCGTTTTTAACGCCCATAGCGGCAAAGACTATGGCAAACTCACCGCTGTCTTCACCTGTCAGTCGCGCCTGACGTACAATCTGCGCTGCAAGCTCATTGTGACACATGCCTGAGCCGGAGAAAATAGGCAGCTTCTGTCCGCGTATAAGTGTCGTAAGCACGTCTATAGACGATATGCCGGTATTTATATAGTTTCGCGGATATACCCTCGAAACGGGATTTATAGGACTGCCGTTTATGTCGCGGCGCACTTTTGGGAAAATTTCGCCCATGCCGTCGGCAGGCTCGCCCACGCCATTGAATATTCTGCCGAACATCTCCGGCGACATAGCCAGCTCCATCGGATGCGCAGTAAATACTGAGCGTGTATTTGTAAGCGAAATTCCAACTGTGCCCTCAAACACCTGTATGACGACACGCTGCCCGTCTATCTGTACTATTCTTCCCATGCGCGAGGAGCCGTTGTCTAAATTTAGCTTTACTATCTCCTCAAACGAAGCGTCCTCAACGCCGTCTAAAACAACCAGCGAGCCCTTTATTTCACTAAGCCCAACATGTTCAATAATCATAGATAAAACCCTCCTTAATTTAGCGGCCCGATATTAGAGCATCCATAGTTTTATCTATATCGGTTATATATTCATCAAATTTTTCAGGTTCATTGTTTTTTATATCATATTTCATCTTTGTAAGCTTTTCAAACAGCCCCGTATCCGTCATAAGCCCTATCGGCATGCCGGTAGATACAAGCTCGCTGCAGCGGTTATAAAGATGCATTATAACCTTCATCATTAAAAATTGCTTATTAAGCGGAACATATGTATCCTCTGCATGATATGCATTCTGCTGCAAAAAGCCCACGCGTATAACCTTTCCTATTTCAATAATAAGCTTTTGATTATCCGGCAGAACGTCGGCACCGATAAGCTTAACAATCTCCATAAGAGAATCTTCTTCTCTCAGCACAGCAAGCATCTGCGCGCGCAAATCCATAAACTCCGGATTAATGTTTTCCTCATACCACCGCGCCAAATCGCCGCTGTATTCGCTGTAGCTTGTCATCCAGTTTATGGCTGGATAATGCCTTGCATACGCGAGCGCCTTGTCCAGAGCCCAGAAGACTCGTGTAAAACGCTTGGTGTTTTGTGTAACCGGCTCGGAAAAGTCGGAACCCTGCGGTGAAACGGCGCCGATAACGGTTATAGAGCCATTGTCTCCGCCAAGTGTTTCCACCATCCCCGCACGCTCATAAAAAGCCGACAGACGCGACGGCAGATAAGCAGGGAAGCCTTCTTCAGCCGGCATCTCTTCAAGACGGCCGGAAATTTCTCTCAGCGCCTCTGCCCATCTCGAGGTAGAGTCAGCCATCATTGCCACATCATAGCCCATGTCGCGGTAATATTCCGCCAGCGTTATTCCAGTGTATATCGACGCTTCGCGCGCCGCCACCGGCATGTTTGAAGTGTTTGCAATAAGAACCGTGCGGTCGAAAAGCAGACGTCCGGTACGCGGGTCGGTAAGGTCGCTGAATTCCTCAAGCACCTGCGTCATTTCATTGCCGCGCTCGCCGCAGCCGACATATATAATTATATCTGCGTCGCACCACTTGGCAAGCTGATGCTGGGTCATTGTCTTTCCGGTGCCAAACCCGCCCGGAATAGAGGCGGCACCGCCCTTTGCAATAGGCAGCATTGAGTCTATTATTCGCTGCCCAGTTATAAGCGGAGTATGAAGCTCCAGTCTGTTTTTAATTGGACGCGGCACCCTTATAGGCCATTCCTGACAAAGGGTTACATTGTAGGTCTTGCCGCTTTTGTCAGTATATTCAAGTACCGTGTCGTTTATAGTGTATTCTCCGTCAGCAGCGGCAGATGTAACGACACCAGCAGGAAGAGAAGGGGAAAGCATACATTTATGCTCAATAGAAGCCGTTTCCGGACATGTGGCGTAAATTTGACCCGGATTTATTTCGTCGCCCGCTTTAAGAGTAACATGTACTTTCCATTTTTTATTCTCGTCAAGCTTTGACGCGGTGTTGCCGCGTGTTATAAAAGCGCCGGTATTTTTTTCTATTTCCAGCAGCGGACGCTCAATACCGTCAAAAATGCTGCTTAAAATACCTGGGCCAAGCGTCACTGACATAGGAGCAGAGGTGGAATATACAGGCTCGCCGGGCTTAAGGCCGGTTGTATTTTCATAAACCTGAATAGTTGTATATTCGCTGCTTATGCCTATTACCTCGCCTATTAACCTGTCATTGCCGACAAATACCATTTCCTGCATAGAGAAGTCCTTGGTATTCTTTACGGTAACTACCGGTCCGTTTATGCCGTAAATTACGTTATTTGCCAATATAAACACCTCTTAATTATATCAATCAGTCAACATTAAGCCCGGAATTTTCCGCAAACCAGCCGCGCTGAGACTCAAGCCTTATATCAAGAGTATCGTCGGCTATTATTTTTTTGTTTTTGTCCGACGCTTTAAATCCGCCAATTGATATGCTGTCATCTTCTTTAATCTCATAATCGGAAAAAACACTGCCGGCTACCGCCTGAGCAAGCTTTACATCCGCCGGTCTTGCATATAAAACAACATCGTTTTTAAAAAGCTCGCTCAGCTTTTTAGCAGAGCGGACAAGAAAATCCTTATATTCCGGCGTTTGTGTAAAGGCCGTAAGCCTTAAAGCTGCTTTGCTAAAAACATCTTCAGTTATTTCAGTGCGGCGACGGAACAGGGATTTACGCCCCTCAAGCTGCTTTTCAGCTATTTCGCGGCCGATATCCTCTCTAATGGCGGACGACCTTTTCTGCATAAAAGTATAACTTTCGCGCTTTAACTGCGCTTCGCATTTCGATATTTCATCATTTATATACTGCTGAGTTTCCTGCTCAATAAGCTCGCGTTTTTTTTCAGATTCTTTCATTATAGCTTCTACGAATCTGTCAATTTTAGCTTTCTGTTCCAATACGGCACCCCCTAAATCTTAACGCCTATGGCTTCTCGGACATACCGAGTTATAGAGTCTTTGGTACGTCCCTCGGCATGCCTGTCAGGAATTTCGACAAGCAGCGGACGGCGATAATCAACCTTAATTTTATAAATTAGGTCGGGGCAAAGAGAAACCAGACGCTCGGTAATGAGCACTATGCCTATATTCTCGTCTTTAATCGCCTTTTTTATCGATGCCTCTACATCTTTAGGCGTATGCACGACCGTACCGTCAATGCCGGCAAGCCTCATGCCTACTAATGTGTCGTGATTATCGCTTATTAAATATATCTGCATAAAAACAATTCCTTTGCCATTTTATTTCAGTTCAACAAATTTGCAAAGCATATTACCGCTGCACGTTAGATTAACAGCCTGCTGTTAATCAGCCTCACCGAAATAACGAAATATAATTAAAACTATCCTATCGTCGGAAGTTTAAGCCAAATAAGGAAGGCGATAACAAAGCCGTAAAGCGCAAGCGCCTCGCCGAGAACAACGAAAATCATCGATTTACCGAACGAGCTTGGATCCTCTGAAACAGCGCCAATGGCGGCAGGAGCACCGGCGGCCAGGGCAATACCAGCGCCTATACCAGCAAGTCCGATACTCAGCGCGGCGGCGATAAATCCCATGCCTATTGCATTGTCATAGTCGGCCGCTTCAGCCTGCTCGGATACGGAAGTCTGTGCCGAAGCATCGTTTGTATCGGCAGTGGTAGTATCAGCAGAAACTGCTACTGCACAGGAAAAGCATATTACGACTGACGCAAGGAGCATAACAGCATGACGCTTAAGCGCCCTCTTTGCATTGCCGGTTCTGCGCATCGTGCGGAAAGCCACAAATACAGAAGCGGCAATAGCGATAATTGGTATAGCGATTACAAAAGCGATAAGTAATGTTGACATAATTTTACTCCAATCCGGGAATTAACCCTTATATTTGTTGAATATCATTTTTAATGTTTATTGATGCATACTTTCTGCCGCCGCCCTCATAGAAACGGCTGAACATCTCATAAAATTCAAGCCTTAATACCTGAACACCCACGAGCAGTCCCTCAAGCACGGTGACAAAGATGTTGCCAAACACCATTATAATTATACCGACTATTCCGCCGCCGACAATGTCATAAAGTGAGGTAAATACCATCATCATGCTGGCATGAACAAGTACAAATGCACCTACACGTATAAAAGATACAGTATTTGTAAAGAAGGTCAAAATTGATTCAAACAGTTCAAAGAAGCTCTGCATAAAATATTCCCCAAAGCTCATGTCCAAAAGCTTCTTTTTATGCGAAAGAAGATTGCCGAGCGGCTCTTTAAACAGAATAATTAGAATAGGAAGTACGACACCTATAAGTATCGTCGGAAGCAGCGGCAAGCTAAAACCTAACATTATGCTGCCTGCTACCAATATAATTGTAAGATAAATTGCCATTCCGGCAAATCCGTTTGGACCAAACAACGATTTTTCGTAATTTTTCTGCTTTAAATTCGAGACAATGTTGAGCAGCATTGCCACTACAATCATCGCCATGCCGAAAATAATGGCAAACAACAGTATTGTTGTAACATCGTCCATTACGCTTATCGGCTTTTCGCTAAATCCTACCGCTCGATATAATGGGTCGAGGACATCTTCCAACCCAAATACCGAGCCGAACACAAGTCCGAAAAAGGCGCCGCACAGTCCGCACGGGATAAGTATTTTGCCAAGCGGCATACGCTTAAGCTTATACATTAGAAATCCTGCAATGGCCAAAACAATGCCCTGACCTAAATCAGCAAACATTATGCCGAACATTATTGTGTATGTTATAGCTACAAAAATAGTTGGATCAATCTCGCCGTAATTAGGTAGTCCATACATTGACACAAAATATTCAAACGGCCTAAAGATTTTTAAATTCCGAAGCTTGGTGGGCGGCTTTACTCGATTATTTTTTTTCGGCTCGTCATAGGAACATTCTATGCCGTCAACCTTATCGATTATTTTTGAGAATTTGGCCTTGTCTTTAAGCGGTATCCATCCAACTAGCATGAAATAATTATTATACTTTGCACAATACCGCCTTATTTCAAACGCATTATACCTCAATTTAATTGAAGTATATATTTTAAGACAGCGGTCATGCTCGCTGCTCACAAATTCTATTATTTCATTTGTAAGCGACTCGTAGTCTTTCTGGAGTTTTTCGCGCCTTGCCGTCAGCTCGTCAAGCGCCTGAGAAGGAGTACCGGCAGAATCAGGTATTCTAAGACGCTCAAAATAAAGGCTTGCAAAGATTTCGTCTACCTCATCTTCGCGCTCCAGCGGAGTAACATAAACGCCCCAGTAAAATTCGTCGTCAGCAGAGCAGGGAACAAATACAAGATAAGGATTGTCTGTGAATGTCTTCAGCTTAATAAAGCTGTCAGCCGGGATTCGTCCGAACCGAACCTTTAAATACTGAGATGAAAACACCTTTGAAAGCGGGACATCAAGCGCTGTAAAATGCTTAAGCTGATCAATGCTTACACCAAGTGATGATAGCTCCTTTTCCATATCCGAATGACGGGATATAAGCGAGTCCATCTGCTCTTTAAATTTATCGGTATATTTTACTATATCGTCGACATCAATATCAATTTCACTGTCCTTAATAAGCTCCGGCTCAATATCAGAAAGCTTTAATATATCTGTAAGCTTAGACAAAGGCTCAGCGTAAGGATTTTCGTCAGTAACACGGGCAATAGCTATGGCCTTGGCGTCGGAAAGCAGTTCTGTAGTAGATTCCGGCTGAAAAACACGCGAACGGACACATGCGTCTATGGCTTTATCCATTATGTTGTAATTGCCTATTAAATTGACCATCGTCATTTTTTCTACAGCCAAATTTTCACCCCCTAATTATGAATAAAATAAGATTAAATCTTTATACTCATCAAACGGCACTTTGTATCTTGCGCCTTCGATAATAGTTGTAATATCTTTAATCTCATAATCAAATAAATAAAAGTAGCATGCCATTGCTACAGATGAGTACTTAGTATATCGCAGTTTTTTTGAAATGTATTTATAAAATATAATGTAACAATTCATATCAATGTTAGAACTGCTAAAATCACAATACTTAGATCGATACGCCTGCTTCACTATTTCCAAGACCTCATCCGGTTTATCAGCAGAAAGCATTTTGTCAAGCTGCCGTTTTGATATTTTATACTGATACGGCAGCATTTGAGAGATAATAACCTCTTTAGAAAGGCCAAAATATTTTTTACCTCGGTAAATGCGTCTTATATTGTCTAATTCAGCATTCATTTTATATATATTAATCAAATCTTCTTTTCCAGCATGCAAACTACTGTCTATAAGCTTAAAAAGGAGCTTGTATAAATATTTATAAAGCTCGGCTTCAATATTTAAGATATCAAGCGGCTCACCATCTTTTACTTCAAAAGGGGAAAGCAGTTTTTGGTAAGGAGAATGGTTTAAAAATTCAACGAGCTGACTGTATGTCTTAACCTGAGACATCGCAACCAAGTCAAGAGGGGTATGTTTGTCAAAAAAGTCCGGCATATTAAGAAGATATTTTTCCGGCTGTCCGGCATTGAAATATCTTATAAATCTAAGCAGCTCGTTTACCTCGCCGTACGCTGTTATAAACTCAAAAAAGTGGTTGCCTACAGATTTTTCAAAATTACATAGCTCTGCAAAATCTGATAAAAGCTGGGAGCGGAGTAAAAATTCAAGATTACCGCGGTGTATTGCTGATTCATTTACATTTTTAAGAACATCTCTGTAATGAGTATTGCTTTTTAAATACGCAGCAATATCCGATACACTCGACATGGCGACAAGCGCCTTGTAGTCATCGGATTTAAGCATTTTACCAAATTTAGACCGTGTTTTTGTGAGCACGGAATTAGAAGCATAGCTGCTTAGCATATCAATTACCATCCGCTTTCAGGCAAGATTGAAGGAAGAAGTATAAAAAATCACTCAATTGATTTTTCAAATAATGTATTTATCCAATTCTCTACATTATTCTCATATACTTTATTAAGATTATCCATAACAGCTTTGTTTTGCTCATCATTTTCCTTTACCTGATTTTCAGCCGCCTGACGCTCAGATTTTTCAAATTTCACTATTCGCGCCTGCATATTCTCATTAAATTCACGGCGAAGCTCTTCCTTTTTCTGATTTATAGAAGACTTTGCTTCTGTACGCATGGCCTCCGATTTAGCTGTCATTTCACGGGCTTTTGCGTCTATTTCCAAGATTTTTTTAATCATGTCTTCCATGCTCATTCTCCTAACCGTAAATTGCCGTACATTATAATAAGCCTTTAATAAATAAAATACAATAGCCAATATTTATAAAAGGAATTATAGCACTTTTCAAAATAATTTGCAAATTGCCTATATAAATCAAAAGTAATTTTTCACAAAAAAAGATTTAATGATTTGTGAAATAATTTTTTTAGACTTTTATATATGGCAAATTTTTAGATATCTATAAAAGCATAAATGATTATTAAAAAGTAAACATTAAATTAAAATAAAATTTAGCTGGGTGAAAAATGAATACAATTATAATATTCGGCGATGAAGATGACAATGAAATATATATGCTGCTGAAAAAATACTTTTACTTCAACTGCATAGCAATAAGCAAATTTGAGCTGTATTTGTCAGAGCATCCGAAAATTCTTTTAATTGAAAAAAGCAATTTATTTGATGTTTTTGCAAATAACGCAATAATAATCTTTAAGAATACATGCAGAGTAAATCATATTCATAGTTTTCCGTCTGGCATTACAGCGGTATTTGATTCAAAAAACAGCGATGTAAAAAATTTTTTACTGGGCAGGAATGTAAAAGCTGTTTCATGCGGGCTTGGAATAAGCGACACACTTAATATTTCCGGAGTAAAGTTAGGCGCCGCCGTAAGCCTTCAGCGAAAGCTTCCGACGCTAAGCGGCGAGATAAACATGCCACAGGATATAGTTATAAAAAATATCGGTAAGTTAGATGAATTTTCTATTATGGCTTTTTGCGCCGTAAGATTGCTGATCAACAAAACCGACGGACTAAATATTGATTTAAAATGTTTCCAGTAATTTCCAGTAATAAAAAAATATAGATAGATAATAATATTACTGCAAACGCTGAAAAGAATAAAGTAAGGAGTGCAATAAAACATGGCTAAGAGTTCTAATAATCAGGCTTTAGTACCTGAGGCTCGTGAAGCTCTGAATCGCTTCAAGATGGAAGCTGCTAACGAGGTTGGCGTAAATCTTAAGCAGGGCTACAATGGTGATCTGACCTCTAAGCAGGCCGGTTCAATAGGCGGACAGATGGTTAAAAAGATGATCCAGTCCTATGAAAGCAATATGAGATAAGACCTGTATTTCAGGAACGCCCCGTTTTTGCGGGGCGTTATTTTTATCTAAAATGCTAAAAGATTGTGATTAAATTTAAAATTGAAATCAAATGATGTAAATATACAAAACAAATTAGAGAAAATATATTGCCACATATTGAGATGTAAAAAAAGAATAATTTATGAATTAATGAGCAAAATATATCAGAAGCAATGAGAGTATAGCTTCATTGACAAAGCGTTAAAAGGAGTTGAAATAAATGCTTGATAGAATATCGCTTGTTCTCGTTATAATAGGCGCCCTTAACTGGGGTAGCATAGGCCTTTTCCAGTTTGATATTGTCGGATGGCTGTTCGGCGGACAGGGCGCTATAGTCAGCAGGATTATATACACATTAGTTGCTTTGGCAGGTGTATGGTGTATATCGTTGCTTTTCCGTCAACGGGAAGATATTGTAGAACGAGTTGAAAAATAACAAAGCATAAGCAAAATGAACGGGAGAGTATCCCGTTCATTTTGCTATAGATTAAAAGTATTAATTTCTATAATTGATATTACTGCGTTAGGAACTTATATTATAATCGTTTCCAATCTCTGCGGAGAATTGCCGCACCTCGCTAAAAGAATACAGCTTGAGCTGTCATCAGTAGATTATCTTACTGAGCGTCTCAGCGTCTATTACAAGAGCTGACCTATAGCCGACGGTTGATAAAAATTTATATTTAAATTTTAAACATGCCATAACAGAAAAAATAATATTATATATCGGCGCTGAGCTTGTTTATATAGTAAAACTATAAGTTGTCGAATAAACTTCGTTTGGATAAACTGCAACCCATATAATAAATAATATAAAGAAGAAAACAAATAAAGCTACCGAAAGAGCTATACCGATTATTCCCATAATCTTTCCGCTCTTAGTGTGGCTGTTATCACACATAAATTTTCTGGCCCTGTTTGCCTCAGCAATGGCGAGTATGCCGAAAACAATTGATATTGTAGGTGTTAAACATAAAGAAAAGGCCGAGAATATAAGGGCAAGCAAGCCAAAAGTAAAGGCATTGCTTCCAGGATATTTGCTGCTGTAATTGTTATAACCATATGGAGAATATTGCTGATTATATGCATTATATTGATTATTTGCACCATATTGGGCGCCGTTTTGATTTACATTATATTGATCTTGCCCATTATAACGATTGTTATAATTATCGTTCAAGCTGGTTAACCTCCATTAATTTGACAATTATTTTATAATAATATCATTTTTACATATCTTTATCAACAATTTTTAATTGATATTTTCTTCTGTTTCATTTATATTCTTACTTTACTGCATTTTAAATTTAAAATGAAATGGCTTAAAATTAAAGGCGGTGGGCCGTTAATCTGCCGTCTTGAATAAGAAGTAAATTAGTGTTAAAATATTTAATCAGAGAAGAGGAGTGGTATTATGGCCCGCAAAAGATGGAATATAGCGTCTACAGATAAGCAAAAAGCGCTTCATCTCGCCGAAATCTGCGGGATAGATCCATTTATTGCAATAATACTAATGGCACGTGGCTGCAGTACACCGGATTCTATAAAGAATTTTTTTGCCGGAAGCGAATGTGTGACCTCTCCGTTTGAGCTTAAAGATATGGAAAGTGCTGTTTCGAGAATACAGCGCGCTATTGATGAATTTGAAAGAATAACTATTTACGGCGACTATGACGCCGACGGCATAACATCTACAGCATTACTGTATTCCTATTTAACAAGTGTTGGCGCCGATGTATCATATTATATTCCCGAGAGAGAAGAGGGATATGGTCTAAGCAAAGAAGCAATAGACAAAATTAAGGCGCAGGGTGCCTCTTTAATAATAACAGTGGATAATGGCATTGTTGCCGTTGACGAAATAGATTATGCAAAAAGTATTGGCATAGAAACGGTCGTTACCGACCATCATCTTCCGGGTGATGTACTGCCATCGGCAGCCGCAACTGTAGATCCGCACCGCATCGACTGCTCATCGCATTTTAAAGGACTTGCAGGGGTTGGAGTAGCGTATAAGCTTGTCTGTGCCCTTGAAGGGTGCGGATGCGACGACTTGCTGGACGAATATGCCGATTTGGTGGCGATAGGTACAATAGCCGACGTAATGCCTCTGCATGACGAGAACAGAGTGTTTGTGAAAGCTGGAATAAATCTTATTCAAAACGCGCCGCGCATTGGCGTAGCCGCCTTGTTGTCGGCGGCAGGAATAAAGGCGGCTGATATAGATTCGGAAAACATATCATATTACATAGCGCCGCGCATAAACGCCGCCAGCAGGATGGGGAAAGCGTCGCGTGCGGTAAGTCTGCTTCTGTCTGAAACAGAGGATGAGGCGATGCAGCTTGCTGAGGAATTATGCAATGACAATACCAGCCGAAAGCGTTCTGAGCAGGAGGTATCCGCCGAGGCAATAAGGCAGATAGAAGAAAAAAAGCTGTATAATGATAGAATTATAGTGGCGTCCGGCGGCGGATGGCCGCACGGAGTAGTAGGAATAGCAGCATCACGTATTATGGAAAGGTATGGTAAGCCTACTATAATATTTTCTGTTGAGAATGGTGAGGCGGTCGGCTCCGGCCGCAGCATGAAGGGTTTTAATCTGCATCAATGTATATCAAGCTGCGGGGATTTACTGCTTAAATTCGGCGGGCACGAGCTTGCCGCCGGCGTTACTATAAAAGAGGATGATGTAGACGAGTTTAGATGCAGAGTAAACGAATACGCCAAAAATAATTCAAAAATAATGCCGTTTGCCTGCATAGATATAGACTGCAAGCTTAATCCCGCCGGTGTTGGACTTAATACAGTAGAGGCTATGAAGCCGCTGGAACCTTTTGGCAGTTCGAACAAACGTCCAATTTTTGGCTTTTTTGACGTTAAACTTGAAAAAGTTACGCCGTCATCCGACAAAAAGCATTTAAGGCTTACCTTTTCGAGAGGGAATACGTCATTTAGCCTTATGAAGTTTTCAACAACCGCCGATGAGTTTAAATTTATTCCTGGTGACAGGCTGGACTTAGCCGTTACGCTTGCTGAAAATTTATATAACGGCAATAGATATTTGAGGATAAATCTTGTAGATATGCGTCCTGCCGGTATTGATTATGATGAATATCTGCATCAAATAAGGGTGTATGAATGCTTAAACCGCGGTGAGGATGACATTGATATAAGCGCCGGCTGTATACCTGACAGAGATACGCTTGCGAGCATATATCGTTACATAAGGTCAAACGGCGAAATATGCAGTGACGACGACAGCATATGTTTAAGGCTTGGCATGGCGGAGAGCTACTGTAAAGTGATGCTTGCGCTGGACATAATGAGTGAATTAGGATTAATAGAGGTCAGCCGAGTAAATGGGATTATCAAGGCTAATATTATTAATATAAACGGCAAGGTAAATATAGACGAATCTATTCTTATGAAAAGAGTAAAGGCGATTAATGAAGCAAAGGAGAAGCAGGCCGCCGTATGAGCGAAAATGTATCTAGAAAGGAAAAGTACGAAAATTTCATAAAAATGATAAAGGACAGCGGCGTAAACTACGACATAGACAAAATTGGCCGCGCTTATAAACTGTGTGAGCAGGCGCATGAGGGACAATTCCGCTCATCAGGAGAGCCGTTTTTTTATCATCCGGTAGCGGTTGCTACTATTTTGTTTGAGCTTGGCATGGACAGTGATACGCTTGCCGCTGCGCTGTTGCATGATGTTGTAGAGGACACTGATGTAACCATTGAGGAAATAGAAAAGCAGTTTGGCTCAGACGTTGCGATGCTTGTCAGCGGCGTCACAAAGGTGACACAGATAGGCAAGCTTCCATCACGAGAGGAGCAGCAGGCAGAGAACATACGACGTATGCTTCTGGCAATGTCGGAGGATATACGGGTAATAATAATAAAGCTGGCTGACAGACTGCATAATATGCGCACTATAGACTGCCGTCCGCTTAAAAATCAGCTTGATAATTCATTGGAAACGCTGGAGGTTTATGCGCCTATAGCACACCGGCTCGGTATCCGCACTGTAAAGGAAGAGCTGGAGGATTTAGCCATTAAGCATCTTGACCCTGTTGGATATAAGGAAATAGAGGACTCACTGCAGTCGGTTAAGGAGTACCGTCAGCAGTTTTTGGAGAAAATAAAGGCTAAGATAAAGAACAGGCTTAAGGACATAGTCCCAAATGCACACATTGAGGGCAGGGTAAAATCGATACACGGAATATACCGTAAAATGTATATGCAGGGCAAAAGCTTTGACGAAATATATGATATATACGCCGTGAGAATTATAGTTGACACACTAAACGACTGTTATAATGTGCTGGGCATTGTGCATGATATATTTCGGCCGCTGCCTGGACGGTTTAAGGACTATATATCTACTCCGAAGCCGAATATGTACCAGTCGCTTCATACCACTGTGCTCGACAGAGAGGGCGTGCCGTTTGAGGTGCAGATACGCACATGGGAAATGCACCGCACAGCTGAGCTCGGTATAGCTGCGCACTGGAAATACAAAGAGAACATAGATAAATCCGACAAAAAGATGGAGGAGCGTCTTGCGTGGATAAGGCAGCTGCTCGACGCGCAGAAAGAAAGCGACGACGTTGAAGAGATAGTCCGCAGTATAAAGACAGATTTAAGCCAGGAAGATGTTTTTGCCATTACTCCGAAGGGCGATGTTATAAATCTGCCTGCCGGCTCGACGGTGATAGATTTTGCATATGCAATACATTCGGCGGTCGGCAACAGCATGATAGGTGCAAAGGTCGACGGCAGGATAGTTCCGCTTAACCATGTGGTGCAGACGGGCGATGTTATAGAAATAATCACTACTTCAGCGCCGGGTCACGGCCCCAGCCGCGACTGGCTCAAGATGGTAAAGTCCAGTGAAGCTCGCAGCAAGATACGCGCATGGTTTAAAAAGGAAAAACGCGCAGAAAACATTGAAACCGGCCGCGCCGAGCTTGAAAGAGAGTTTAAGCGCAACAATATAGCATTAAGCGGCGAAATGGCAGAGGAATTTCTTCAAAAAATAGCCGAACGGCTTCACTGCAATTCGGTGGATGACATGTACGCGGCGATAGGCTACGGCGGTATATCAATACAGGGCATTATTCCGCGCATTAAGGAAGAATATAATAAGAGGGTAAAAGCCGCGCCGTCTGTAGATGTTTCAAAATATGTAGTGTCTCAGCGCAAGACGTCAACAGATGGCGTAATTGTAGAGGGTATAGATAATTGCCTGATTAAGCTGTCGCGCTGCTGCGACCCGTTGCCCGGCGACGACATTATAGGATTTATAACAAGGGGCCACGGCGTATCAATACACAAGACAGACTGTACAAATGTGCCAAAGGACATATCTAAGTCATTTGAGCCGGAAAGATGGGTAAAGGCATATTGGGATACAACAGCAAGAGAGTCATTTAAGTCCACTATTACGATAATGGCGATAGACCGTCCTGCACTGTTGGCTGACGTCACAATAGCGTTGGCTAATATGAGGGTGGCTATTCATGCAATAAATGCGCGCGAGATCAAGGGCGGCAACTGTCAAATAGTGATTACCGTCAGCATAGAGAACCTGCAGCATCTTCAAAATATAATCAGCGCTATGCAGAAGGTAGACGGCGTAATAAGTGTAGAGCGTTCGGCGCAGTAGCGGCTTATCTCCCTCTTATGCTGGATTATTTTGCAACTTTTGCTGCGACTGTGATTTATAAGCCATAATTTTGAAATTTTTAGCCAAGGTTAGGAATATCTATGCTGTGCCGGTTTTGTATTCAGCACTTTTAAAAATGCAAAACTTGCTGATTAAAAATCAGATTTATTTTTGCTGCATGCTTTGTTTTACGCCTTGCTGCGTACGCCTCATCTTATTATCGGACGCTGAATTTTCAATATAATCGGCATATTATTCTCAGGCGAAAACACTTATTACATTGGAGGAAAAAATGAAAGCGGTAGTACAGAGAGTATTAAGCTCATCGGTGACAATAGAAGACGAGATTATATCAGAAATAGGCAAGGGTATAACGGCGCTTATAGCGGTAGAGTCGGGCGACGGCGGTGTACAGGTATCAAAAATGGCCGAAAAGCTCACCATGCTGCGTATTTTTGAGGATGAAGCGGGGAAAATGAATAAATCACTGCTGGATATAGGCGGTGAGATATTAGCGGTGTCAAATTTCACTGTTGCCGGAGACTGCTCAAAGGGCAAGCGTCCGTCATACATGTCTGCCGAACGCCCCGAAAGAGCCGCGCCTATTTTTGACGAGCTTTTAAAGCAAATTTCCGATTTTGGCGTAAATGTTCAAACCGGCCGTTTCGGCGCGGACATGAAAGTAAGCATTGAAAACGACGGTCCTGTAACAGTAATACTTGAAACCTAAAACTTAATTAATTAAACGGAGAGTGCTTTCTTTTTTGTAATTATCAAAATGCATTAAAAAATGATTTATAGGCGGTTAAGTTAAATAAAGCATTAACCGCCTGATTTATTATATATAATCATTTTACTTTAAATAAACACACAGTTCATAAATCATGAATATAATATATTCTGGAAAAGATTGCAAAGCATTTTATAAGCTTTGCGGTAAACGATTTAAGGAGAATTTTATGGAAGTTAAATGTATAGTAACTCATTTGCTTGAATCAAACTGCTATATAATAAGCAGCGGCGGCGAGGCGGCGGTAATAGATCCCGGCGAATATACCGCTGAGCTTGACAAGGCGCTTAATGATATAAATTACAGTCTTAAATATATTTTGCTTACGCATACACATTTTGACCACATGTCCGGCGCTTTACAGGTTAAAGATAAGACCGGCGCATCCCTTTGCGTGCATGAGCTTGATATACCGGGTCTTACAGATTATAATTTAAATCTCGGCTATTCAGGTATGAAATTCTGCAAAACGGCTGATATATCGCTTAAGGACGGTCAAAAGCTGCGGCTGGGCAACGAGGACATAACTGTAATGCACACGCCGGGGCATACTGCCGGCGGAGTATGCTATATAACAGGAAATATGATATTTACCGGCGATACTCTTTTTGCTGGAACGATAGGCCGCACCGACTTTCCGGGCGGAAGCTACGACAATATAATAGCTTCTCTGAGAAAAATAGATAAACTCGACGGCGATTTTGTAATTTATCCCGGACATGGTCCGGCCACTACATTAAAGTCTGAGCGCGAAAATAATGTTTATATGGGGCATATGGATAATGATTCATATTTTATGTGATGAAAAGTATAAATACGATGCAGTAAGCATATTCCAGCTTTTTATTCCGCACGAAAAGCCGGATTTTTTACTATTATAATACACTGTCCCGAAAAATGCAAG
>CAJFJP010000020.1 GCA_904384255.1 Candidatus Timburyella stercoris | reverse complement strand
TGAGCGTAAGAAGGAGTATATTTACATGGCGGCTATGATGGATCCGCATGCTGCGGCCGAACTGTCAACCGATGAGATTATCAGCATGTGCGATGATCTTATAGAGGCGCACGGCGACTGGATGCCGAAATACAACTGATTTAAGTAGCAGGCATGCACAGTCATGTTAAAGGTTATTTAAACATTAGTGTAATTTAAGTTAAATAAGAAAGGGCAGCGCCTTTTGCGCTGCCCTTTCTTGCTAATTGCATTTGCAGATGTATCTGCTGATAGGTGAAAATAATTTTAATAAATAAAGTAATCTTTGTAATAAATGTTGTCTAAAACAGCTTTAAGACTGCTGAAAGAGTGTGATATGGGCGATATTATTATGTATAATAAAGTGCCTCGCATCAATTTCATGCCAGTTTGCTGAATGCTGGGATGCTAACTGATAATTTATCCTTGTACATCAATCGGCATTGGCTATGGACTGCCGCCGTTTTTTATCCTCTATACATAAAGAAAAGAGTAAAGGCACACGGCCGTGTTTGTGCGGCGGCAAAAATATTTTAAAGTTTGAGGCTTATGACAGTAATTCTTCTGTTTTTATCAAGCAGGACATTTAGAGCCTAAATGCAACAATAATCTTACCGATTATGTATAAAGCTGCTGTCAAACAAAAATTAAAAAATACACAATTTCCTCAACTTATTATAGTGAAAATCCGCCGCTTACGTCGAGAATTTGCCCGGTTATAAACCTGTTTTCTGCAAAGAAAATTGCTGCTGCAGCTACATCATGCGGAAGGCCCAACCTCATAAGGGGAGTGTCGCCTGCCAGCGCCGCTTTCTCTTCTTCAGAAAAAGAGGAGAGCATGTCAGTGCCAATAACGCCGGGGCAAATGCAGTTAACAGTTATGCCGGACGGGCCTACCTCTTTTGCCAGCGCAAGAGTAAGACCTATAACTGCGGCTTTTGATGCCGAATAAACTGTCTCGCAGGCTCCTCCTCTGCGGCCCCATATAGAGGATATATTTATTATGCAGCCTGCCTTTTTACTTATCATTCGCGGCAGTACGGCGCGGCAAAGATTAAATGTCCCCTTAACATTTATACTCATTACCCTATCATATTCGGCATCTGTCATGTCCTGCAAAAGCCCATAGTGCGAGACGCCGGCATTATTTATCAATATATCAGGAGAAAAGGCCGGAAGCTTGCTCATCATCTGGGTTACATCATCCGTTTTTGAAACATCCGCACTTATGCACTCAGCGCTTCCTCCGCCCTCTGATATTTTGCGGCAAAGCGCTAAAGCGGCGTCCTGGCTTTTGCTGTAGTTTATTATTACATGATATCCTGACTTTGCAAAAAGCTCAGCCATTGATGCGCCAATTCCGCGAGAGGCTCCTGTTATCAGTACCGATTTCACTTCTATTTTCCTTTCTGGCTTTAAGAGGCCATGTTTAATGCTTTACTGTCGGCTTAAGCTGCCGGGAGATGAACACATTATACCGAAAATGCACCGCAGCGGCTTTTCACTTTTCACCCTGAGTCACACTGGCAGTCTCAAAGACAAAAATTAATCCCTGCCGCCAGCATTTTCAGCGTGCATGGTTTCCAGCGAGAAAATTTTCGTGCGGGCAGGGCGCAAATTTTTGCCATGCTGCCGTACAGCAAAAATTTTAACGAAGTCCGCTAGGAAAAGCCGCCGAAAACCATATTCTGTTTAATGCCGGTAGGTCTCTATGGATAAATAATATAAGCGCGCCGTAGCAGCATTTGGAAACAAACAGCAAAATATCAGGCTGAGGCGGGTAACGCCTATGTTTGTTTTGTCACTGCATATACAAACAAGCTTAATAACGACACACTTGCGGCAT
Source organism: Candidatus Timburyella stercoris (assembly GCA_904384255.1). Classification (GTDB taxonomy): domain Bacteria; phylum Bacillota; class Clostridia; order Oscillospirales; family Acutalibacteraceae; genus Timburyella; species Timburyella stercoris. The sequence goes on along the minus strand of CAJFJP010000020.1, from coordinate 18,446 downwards.
ATACCGTCTTAGGCTGCTGCAGAGTGTAAAAAACGCCGACCGTAAACTTTTACAGCCGGCGGTATATGTACATTTAATTAAATATTTATTGCGGCCGTCTTAATCTTCAACGTCAAAATTATATTCCGATATATTCACAACACGATTTTCCAGCCTTGATTTTTCTGCGGCAAAGGCCATAATATGGCTGTAAACTGAATTGCGAGCAGAGGACAGCATATTTGTGCTCTTTGAGCGGACGTTGTTAATAAAGTCGGCAACCAAACGAAGATCTCCGCCGCCATGGCCGTGGATGTCCTCACCTACATTTACCGGAATATTGACGCAGAAAGGATATTTATCCTGATCGGGCTTTATAAATCCGGCGTTTTGGAATTTATACAAATTAATATTTATAGTAGTATCCTCAAGTTTAGCTTCTATCTGGCCGTGAGAACCCATAAGCTTTATTGTACGGCTTATACCCTTTGTAAAACCGCTCATTGTAAAGGCGACATTTACACCGTTTTCAAAGTTTATAATGCTTACCTGATTATCGACAACGTTGTTGTCGCAGCGATGTACGCATCTGCCATAGGGACCCGTCTCCAGTGCTTTCCTGCGTGCGTCGAGCGATGGGTCAAGACTGACTACATCGACCGGCCAGCCAGTATTTTTACCGAGATAAAGCTTAGTGGCATCGTACGGGCAGTTGTCACGGTATTTGCAGTCGTCGGTGCAGCGGTCGGTTGATCCGTTCGGAGCACTCTCTTTATTAAAATAGTTCAGGCTGCCGAAAGATGCAACGCTGACCGGTTTAGAACCGACAAGATAATAAAGCAAATCCATATCATGACAGCTTTTTGCCAATATCATAGGCGAAGTTTCGTCGCTGTTGCGCCAATGACCGCGCACAAAGCTATGAGCCATATGCCAAAATCCGACGTTTTCGTTGTGCTGTATGGCAATAAGACGGCCAATCTCGCCGTCGTCAAGGAGCTGCTTTATCTTCTGGAATATTTCCGTAAACCGCAACACATAGCACAGCGATAGCAAAACACCTTTTTCAGCGGCGTGATTTGCCATGGTTATACATTCTTCAAGGCTTGGCGACATGGGCTTTTCAAGCATTATGTCATAACCGCAGTCAATAGCCATCATTGTAGGTTCAAAGTGCATACGATCCTGTGTGCATATAAAAGCACAGTCGGCAATTTTACCACGAGCAAAAAACTCGGGATAATCTGAAAAGCAATTTTCAGGTGCAATACCATATTTTTTAGCATAAAGCTCGCGCTGTTCCTTTACAGGCTCGACAACCGCCACCATTTGCAATTCGTCAGGATGCTCCAAACTATAGGTGGAGTATTCGTTTCCCCTGCTGCCGGCTCCGACCAGCGCAGCTGTAATTTTTTTCATCTAAAACACCTCTATGGTAAATTTTAATAGTATTTTACTCAAAGATTATTATAAAGTCAATAAGAATGACAAATAATTATTGACAGTAATTTGAAAGCGTTGTAAAATTATATTATTAAATATGGGAGGTTGTAAACCTATGAAAAAACTGCGTTTATTGTTAAGTGCAGTCGTAATAACCGCATTGGCGGCTACTACTGTAATTACTACGACTGCAGCCATACCAGATGGCTCAGAAATAGGGCTTAATCTTCTTCCTGAGTCGGTAGATGAGCTTGTTCCTGGCAATGGCAGCGAGGATGGATACACGGCTACTTTGGACGACAATGGTCTTGCTCTGACATTTACTGAGGCAGGTGAGGCTAACGGATTTGTACAGGTCATATATAAATATGGTGAAGCCGTTAATTTAAATGACTCTCCGAACATAAGGCTGAAGACTCACTTCACACGTACTGATCCGGAAGTGAATGCTCCGCGTGTCAATTTAAGAATTAATTATACAACTACCACCGGCGAAAGCAACTATATAATGATAAGCACTATGGATGATCTTTTTGAGATCACCAACGGCTCTATCAGTACGGATTTGGATGCAACTATAAATTTCTTTGAACTCCTTTATAACAATGACCTGCTCACGCCGGATGGAGTAGTAGTAATAGATGAGATTTCCTACTGGATGGGTGGCGACGCCGGACTTGTGCTTACATATGATTATTTGTACTTTGAAAAGGGCACCCCTACAATAAACGGCGAAGAAACGTCAACCTCTGAGTTGTTTAGCGCTACATCATCTGCGGCGTCTACCACTGCTTCAAATAGTACTTCATCAACAGCTTCCAGCGCTTCAAAGGCGAGCTCTTCAAAGACGGCTGGCAGTAGCAGCAAAGATGACAACAACATGGTAATGTGGATAGTAATCGGCGCTGCAGCAGCTGTTGTAGTTATTGTGGTTATTATAATTATAGCTGTTAAGGCAAAGAAGTCGGGCGCTGCGGCTGATAATACAGACGATAGTACGGCTTCACAAGACGAGACAGCTGAGGAAACAACAGAGGAAAAATCCGAAACCGACGACTCAGATAAAAAAGATGATGACGAAAAATAATCATTAAAATGATTATAGCTTTGTCAGCCTAAGAAATTAAAAAATTTCTGTTATTTTGCCGAGCGTTTATAAGACGCTATGCGAACAAACACAATAAATCGGCGCTGTAAGGCGGAAAAAGGTGCGAGTCAATTGATTCGCACCTTTTTATTTTATATATGTACAATAGGTATATTGGCTTTCTCAAAAAATTTTTGTACATGAAAGATATAAGGCAATGCTGGCACAGAGCAATATCGGAGCAGTAATTGGCATTCAGCTAAATTGCAATTATGAGGCGTTGCAATTTATTCCTTTGTACCCTGTGCTTACACACGATACTGCGCTGGTATGGAAAAAGATTAGCTTTTTCTGCTGCTACCGCTGCTTTTATAAACTTTTTAAATTAATACTTAAAAAGCATAATTATTAATAAATTATAAGCATTAGACATTGTAAAGGAATAAATCTATAATAAAGGTGTTCTGTTTAAGGAACACCTTTATTTTTTCAGAAAAGAATTACAAATGACTAAAGTAAGTAATAAAATATCACTATTAAATTTTACAGTAATACAAATACTGGTGGCTATACTGAAAATAAAAAAGGGAAATAGGGCTTGCAGTATTGCTATTACAGTAATACTAAAATATTGAGCATAATTATGTTACTTTACGATATAGGCTTTACCAATATTTAAGTCAAAAAATATATGAGACTTTTGTAAGATGAGAAATCTACAAAAACTATTAAAAAGGTTGATTAATAAGCGTGACAGATAATTCCATTTTAATATTAGAGAGGTTGATTTGGTCAAAGTTTGACGGATATTATCGAACTTATATCAAATGCTGCAATTTGCAAAGTCTTATCTATAGATCCGCACTTTCGCTAGATGTTGCCAAAAGTCTGCAAAACAATCATATAAATTAGGAGGGCAAAAAAATGAAATATTTATCTTATGAAGAATTTGAAAAAGAGAATGTATTTGGAAAGGGCAGTTTAAATGAAGCATTTGCACAGTATTTTATTGGGAATTCCTTTTTAAATCCGCTGACTAATTCAAAAGAAACATCGGTTTTCCTTGCAAATGTAACCTTTGAACCAGGATGCCGCAACAACTGGCATATTCATCATGCACAAAGCGGCGGAGGACAACTTTTAATTTGCACTGCCGGCGAGGGGTGGTACGTGGAAGAAAACAAACCGCCTGTTTCACTATGTGCAGGAATGGTAATTACAATTCCGCCTGAGGTCAAACACTGGCATGGTGCAAAAAAGGACAGTTGGTTTTCTCATATTGCCGTAGAGGTACCAGGTGAAAAAACGTATAATGAATGGTGCGAAGCTGTAACCGATGAAGAATACAGTAAATTAGAAGAAAAATAAAAGGATCAAAAAGCTTGTGGCATATTTTTGGCAGTGCCTTGACAAAAGCTGTGGCTTAGCATTTAACTTAAAAGGGCGAAAGCACGCTGAAAGTTCTGCTAGTGATGGCTATTCAAATAGCTACAGGCAATCTTCTCAACACACAGATAAGCAGTCTTGTAAATACACCGGCAGTTCAACTCCGTCTAGATGTCCTCTTTGACAATTACGCCCGGAAAGCAGCAGTCTATTCTAACCTTGATTTCCTTAATTGAAAAATAAAATAGCTGCGGTCATGTTGAAATAAGTAACCGCAGCTTCTGTATTGTAATTGTATTAAAACTAAAAAATATAGGAACACAGCAAAATATTTATCGGTTATATGTTGTGTTTGCCGTTAAACTCCTTTTCAAAGGATTGCGCTTATTAAAAAAGCATTTTTCTCTTTGCGGCAATCGACAAAAATGAATGATAGACGGATAGGTCTTAAAGATTTCTTGTTTTAATTAGGCAAAATAAGGTAAAGATAAAATACTAAACTATGTTTCTAAGCATAATTTGAAAAACTGGAAAAAAACAATTTTAAGGAGAAAGATCGAATGACGGAAAAAGAAAAAATGCTTAGTGGCAATTTTTACGACACAAGAGATATAGAACTTCGAGCATTGAGCAGCAATGCAAAAGACTTAATGCAAATTTATAACAGCCTGCCTGCCGAAAATATGAATTTGAGAGATAGAATTATCCGCATGCTGTTTGGATTCTGCGGTGAAAATATAAGGGTTAATCAGCCTGTCTATGTAGATTATGGCTGCAATGTTTCTATTGGCACAGGCAGCCTAATCAATATGAATTGCACTCTATTAGATACAGGAAAAATTGTAATCGGAGAAAATACTTTAATTGGTCCCGATGTTAAAATATACACAGCAGTCCATCCTATTTTACCCAATGAACGAATTTATACCGATGAAACAGGCAGAAAAGCAATACAAACAAAGACTTCGCCTGTGATAATTGGAAATAATGTGTGGATTGGCGGAGGAACTGTTATACTGCCAGGGATTACAATCGGCGACAACGCTGTAATCGGCGCGGGAAGCGTAGTCACAAAACCAATTCCAGCGAATGCCATTGCCTATGGAAATCCATGCATAGTTAAAAGGCTATTAAATGAAACGACATAATAAGGAGAAAAATTAGCAGTACAAAAATTATGGAATAACAATATTATGACGTCCCTATCTGCGTGAGACATATGAGCTTAGCGCAATTTAAAAACAGATAGCATGCTTAAATGGCTGATAAAGCTTATTCCCGTAAATTTATAAAACGAGGCTTTAAGCTTAGTGTGAATTTTTTAAACAATTTACCTATCAAAGTGATACGAGCGAGCAATATTTAGGTAAAGCTGTCAAAGGCCATACAAGGCGGCATGACAGCTATCGCCGCAAAATTTCTGCTGTGGATAACAGAGAAAATCGAATATGGCGTTTAATGACAAAAATATATTGGGAAACTGCTCAATAAAAGCCTTGAAAATCTCAGATTAAATTATGTAGATTAATATGTCTGCCATATATTTGGATGCTGCTCCAATAATATAGAAGCGCTGAATAATACGACAAAATGGGTAATGTACAATATATCTATCTCGGCGTAGGAGGCACTCCAACTACTTTTCATATTGTTGTAAAGGCAAATGTCCTGCATAAGAGGAAACATTTAAAAATTATTGCCAATATTTGCGATCAAGACTGCGGTACCGAACGGCTTCTGAAACATGTATCAGCTCAATAATTTCGCTGCCCGCCAAATCTGCAATGGTACGCGCTACTTTTATAATCCTGTCATATGCTCTGGCAGAAAGCGACAGTGAGTCAAATGCAGAATGTATAAATTTTTCTGCCTGATCAGAAAGCAGGCAATATTTATCCTTTAATTCTGCACTCATGTTGGCGTTGCAGGTGCATCCACTGCCCAAGAAACGATCGATTTGTATTTTTCGGGCGGCGGTTACGCGCTTTCTTATGCTTTCGGAGCTTTCACCGCCACTGTGTTGGCTCAGCTCCTCATACTTAATTGCCGGAACTTCGATATGCATGTCAAGTCTATCGAGAAGCGGGCCGGATATGTGTCCCAAATAATTTTGCACGCTTTTTCGGCTGCACCGGCAGGTATGACTGGCGTCGCCGAAAAACCCGCACGGACAGGGGTTCATTGCTGCAACAAACGAAACAGAGCAGGGATACGATACTGTGCCGCTTGCGCGTGATATTGTAATTTTTCCGTCCTCCAGCGGCTGACGCAGCGCTTCAATAGTCTGTTTTGAAAATTCCGGCAGTTCATCTAAAAACAGCACGCCGTTATGTGCAAGCGACAACTCGCCCGGACGAGGTATAGCGCCGCCTCCGGATAATCCTGCCGATGAAATCGTATGATGCGGAGAGCGGAAAGGCCGCTCAAAAATAAGCGGAATACCGACCGGCAGCAGTCCGGCTATGGAATATATTTTAGTTGTCTCTATTGCTTCTTCAAAGCTCATTTCGGGAAGTATTGATGGCAGCCTTTTGGCCAGCATACTTTTGCCGGAGCCGGGCGGACCTATCATTAGTAAATTATGCCCGCCGGCAGCGGCAATTTCAAGTGCGCGCTTTGCCGTTTCCTGTCCCTTGACATCTGCAAAATCTAAATATTTAGGGTTCTGTGACAGCGGAAAATCGCCTTCTTTAATCGGCACAAGCACTGTTTCGCCTTTTAAATGAGACAAAAGCTCACTTACTGTTTTAACGGCATATATTTCAATGCCTTTGACAATAGAAGCTTCGGCGGCGTTATCATAAGGAATATAAAACTGTTTAAAACCGCACTCAGCGGCGTGCAGCGCCATAGAAAGTATTCCTTTAGCAGGACGTATAACCCCATCCAGTGACAGCTCGCCTATAAATATGGCGTCGGCGAGATCAGCGTCAAGCTGGCGCGATGCTTTCAGCAAAGAGATAAGTACCGGCAAGTCGTAAATAGGACCTTCTTTGCGTATGTCTGCCGGAGCAAGATTTATTGTTATTCGGCTTACAGGATACTCAAAGCCGGAATTTTTAAGTGCAGAGCGTACCCTGTCTTTAGACTCTTTAACAGCGGCACCGGGTAAACCGACTATGTCAAATGATGGCAGCCCCTGCGTTAAATCACATTCAACATTGACAGTAAAAGCGTTTAATCCAAATAAACCGATGCTGTAAAGCTTTGAAAACATACCGCACCTCTCAAATTAATATAAAATCTTATACATGTCGGCTCTGATAATTAATAAAAACCGCCTCAGTAATTCATAAATAAAAATGTTATATATTATTGGCATAGACTAATTTATATTAATTGCCAATTTAGCTGTATAAATGCATCCATGCTCTCATAGGTATCAGGCGCAATTTAAAATCAAATATGCAAGTTCAGACCAAAAATCGGTCGAGTTTATAATAGATATAAATATCACCGCAAATATAGCAAAAAGTAAAATATTAAAATAATTTTAGATGCACACCGCTGCTGATTAACCGCAATTTTGCTGCACAGCGGATTCGTTTTGTAGAGCTGCTGTCCATAACTTTATAAAATAAATCAAAACGGAGATGTAAACAAAATCTTATACCTTTACAAGTTGTCAGCCAAAGGGCGGTATAGTCCATTATTAAGTTATAATAAAGTAAGATTATATCAATCAAAATATCTGCACGCAATAATTACATCGACCGCAAGGTTTAATTTCGTAGCTATAAGTTTAAATATGCCGGACTTAAAATGCATTGCATTTTTATAGACAAAATTGTACTATATTTATTGCCAATGCTGCTGTTATAAAGTAAACATCGGCCCGGCCCCGGCAGAGCCGGCGGCTTTTCAGGGAAGGACTAAAATGTTCCGGTACCGCCGGCGATAGAGGTGTGTGAAGAAGCCGGCATTTTCCAATGATACTCTTTTCCTTCCCATCTCTCTTCAAGGGGATTTTGTCATTTCGGATTTTCAAAAATGAATTGGCGCCGCGTGGCTTCAACGCTCCGCGTATTTACTTCCTGTTGAAGCCTTTTTCCCGCTTTCCTTTTTCGTCCGTTTCCTGCTTTTTTGTGGAAGGCAAAAACTCTTCCTGCCCCGGAACAACCGAAGTCTTTTTATACAATAAAAAAGCATAGCGTAATTGCGCTATGCTTTAGATATTAAGCGGCAATAAAGCGGTCGGCCTTTGATTTGACTATGCCTACATACAGTAAGCTGCCCAATATTACGCATGGCGCGAGTTGGCCCAGCGCCACAAATAGAATATTAAGCCACAGTGATGCGCTGTCTACAAAAGCAAGCTCAGTACCTATAACAAATGCGTTTACCACAACAGGAGGAATTGTCGCAAGAAGTGGAATTTTAATTCCATGCGGCAAAATGCGGAATTTTATATCACGCAAAAAGTAAGACAGCACAGCAGCAGCAAGTGTTGCAGATGAACCGATAACAATGTCGAGCGCGCCAAGCACGTTGGCACCCGTCGCCACACCTACAGCGTTAGAAAGCACACATCCAATAAATAACCCAGGTATCGCCACAGGGGTAAATACCGGAAGAATGGTGAGCGCTTCGGATATCCTAAACTGCACAGGACCAAACGCCAGCGGCTGTATTAAGAGTGTCGCTATTGTATAAAGTCCGGCTATAACAGCCGCCGTAGCTATATATAGAGCATACCTCTGCTTTTTGCTTTTGCGGCCCATGCCTGTATTTGATTTTAAAGACATTGTTTATAATTACTCCTCACTTTAAATTGTGTTTATCGGGCGCCGAAATTCGGCAGAAAATAACGCCGTATTTATTGTTAGACAAAGCTTAGCAAAACAAACAATTCTTATTTATTGTCCTTATCTTTGTCTTTTTCCTTATCCTTATCCTTTTCCTTCCCTTTATCCTTGCTCTTTGATTTCTTGTCATCATCGGTTTCATCATCTAAATTTGAGGCAGGGGCGTTTGGATCCTTTTCAACCTGTACGCGTTCAATGCGTTTATCCTCCACACTCTTTATTGTAAAGATATATCCGCAGGTTTCAACACTGGCATTTTCGCCCTCAACGGGTACGCGACCGAGCATTGACATTATCATGCCGCCCAGCGTGTCATATTCCCCTTCCGGCAGCTCTACGCCGAGAATTTCTTCTACCTCTTCTATATCGGTAGTGCCGTCCATAGTAAACATGTCGTTGCCGATAACCTCAATATCCTCTGTTTCGTTGTCATATTCATCCTGCATGTTGCCAACTATCGACTCCAGCAAATCTTCTATGGTGACAAGACCGGCAGTGCCGCCGTATTCATCAACAACAATGGACATCTGTATATGCTTTGCCGTCATTTCCTGGAATAGGTCACCACAACGCTTAGACTCCGGCACAAAGTATGCCGGACGCATGAACTTATCTATAATATCACTGTCATTTGGCATTTGCTTACCGACATATCTTAAAAGGTCTTTTACATAAACAATGCCTACTATGTTGTCTATATCCTCATCAAACACCGGCAGACGGGAATAGCCCTTTTCAATAGCTTCCTTAAGCAAAAAGTCGAGAGAATCCGACTTGTCCACTGCACATATGTCGGTACGATGAGTCATGACATCGGCCGCGACTATATCATCAAATTCAAAGACATTTATTATCATGTCTTTCTGACTGCTTTCAATGGCGCCCTTTTCCTCCGCAACATCGGCCATCATGCGTATATCCTCTTCCGTTACATGCTCCTCATTGGCATTGGGGTCTATGCGGAATATTTTAAGAACAATGTTTGTGGATGCTGAAAGCAGCTTTACAAAGAATTTGAGAAAGCTTTTTACAAACAGCAAAATTCCAACTACCCTAAAAGATATTGCCTCACTTTTCTGCATAGCAATCTTTTTAGGTACAAGCTCGCCGAGTACAAGAGAAAAATAAGAGATTATAATTGTAACAAGTACCAGTGATACGCCGTTTATAATGCCTACAGCCGTTTGAGAGTGAAGGTTAAGCAGGTTTTGTATGCCTTCTGCCAGCGGGTCGCTGAAATTGTCGGCGGCAGATGCGGATGTTAAAAATCCGGCTAAGGTTACGCCTATTTGTATTGTCGACAGAAAGCTTGATGAATCAGAAGTGAGCTTAAGCAGCTTTTTAGCTTTTTTGTTACCTTCCTCCGCCATACGCTTAATCTTGTTGTCGTTAACAGATATAATTGCAATTTCACTCATGGCAAAAAATGCATTTACAAGTATAAGTACAAAAAGCAGTACAATTTTTAAAATTATACCAATAGGGCCATCGTCCATATATTACTCCATTCTCCGCAAAGCGGATGTATTTTTTGAGATTTGCGTTTTGCTGCACCAATCCCATTATATATTAATACATATATAATACTTTTTTTATCGCTTTTTGTCAAAGGCAATTTAAATAATTATGCTTGGATAAGGGCCAGCAGCATAGTAAAATATGGTGGTGAACAGGAAAAGCGGCTGTTTTCAAAAAAATATAGGCCAAAATAGAAATATTTGTGGGATTTTTCAAAAAATTAACAGTTATAACTGTTTACAACGGAATTTAAAAGTGCTAAAATAAATCGGAGTATGTTAAATAGGAGGAAAAATACACATGGTTATGAGAAAAAAGGGTACCATGGATGGTAACTCGGCAGCAGCATATGTGTCATATGCTTTTACGGATGTTGCCGCAATTTATCCGATAACCCCCTCCTCCAACATGGCGGAGGAGACAGATAAAATGGCAGCGGCGGGCGCAAAGAACCTGTTTGGCCGTCCTGTCAAGATTGTGGAGATGCAGTCAGAGGGCGGCGCCGCCGGCGCTGTTCACGGCTCGCTTGCAGCCGGTGCATTGACCACCACATATACGGCGTCACAGGGCCTGCTCCTTATGATACCGAATATGTACAAAATCGCCGGTGAACTTCTGCCGGGCGTTATAAACGTTTCGGCGAGAGCCATAGCGTCGCATGCGCTTTCGATATTCGGCGATCATTCGGACATTTATGCATGCCGCCAGACGGGCTTTGCAATGCTTTGCTCCACAAACCCGCAGGAGGTAATGGACCTCGGCGCAGTGGCACACCTTGCAGCCATAAAGGGAAGGCTTCCATTTATGCATTTCTTTGACGGCTTCCGCACCTCGCATGAGATTTCAAAAATAGAGAAGTGGGACTATGCCGACCTTGACGAAATGCTGGACAAGGAAGCGTTAAGAGAGTTCCGCAACCGTTCTCTTAATCCTGAGTCTCCGGCGCAGAGAGGTACTGCCCAGAACCCAGACGTATTCTTCCAGGCAAGAGAAGCTTCCAACACTTATTATGACAACATAATAGGCGTAACAGAAGAATACATGAACAAAGTAAACGAGAAAATAGGCACAAATTACAAGCTCTTTAACTACTATGGCGCACGCAATGCTGAGCATGTCATAATAGCTATGGGTTCTGTAAACGACACTATAGAAGAGACAATAGATTATCTGAATAAAAACGGCGAAAAGGTCGGACTTGTAAAGGTAAGGCTGTACCGTCCGTTCTCTGCAAAGCACCTTATCAGCGCATTGCCGAGCAGCGTTAAGAAAATTTCCGTGCTTGACAGGACGAAGGAACCCGGTTCAATAGGCGAGCCGCTGTATCTGGATGTTTTGGCTGCACTTGCCGGCTCTAAGTTTGAGGGCGTGCCGGTATATACCGGACGCTACGGCCTCGGCTCTAAGGATACAACTCCGGCTCAGATTATAGCCGTTTACCGCAATATGGAAAAGGCTCGTCCGAAGAAACGCTTTACAATAGGCATTGAGGACGATGTTACTAATCTTTCACTGCCGGTTAAGGAGAATCCGGACACCACTCCGCGCGGTACGCACTCCTGCAAATTCTGGGGTCTTGGCTCTGACGGCACCGTCGGCGCGAACAAGAACTCTATAAAGATTATAGGCGATAATACCGACATGTATGCACAGGGTTATTTTGCTTATGACTCTAAAAAGTCGGGCGGCGTTACCATTTCCCACCTGCGCTTCGGCAAGAAGCCCATTAAGTCCGCCTACTATGTAAATAAGGCCGACTTTGTCGCCTGCCACAACCCCTCATATGTCGACAAGTACGACATTGTTGAGGACATTAAGCCGGGCGGAATATTCCTGCTTAACTGCGCTTGGGACGAAGCGGAGCTTGATAAGCACCTGCCGGCCAAGATGAAGCAGTATATAGCTAAAAACGATATTAAGATGTATACAATAAACGCTACGCAGATAGCTAAGGACTTAGGCCTTGGCGGACGCGTAAACACGATACTTCAGTCGGCGTTCTTCAAGCTGGCCAAGATAATACCGGCAGAGACGGCTGTTGACCTCATGAAAAAGGCAGCAACGAAGTCCTACGGCAAGAAGGGCGAGCAGGTTGTCGCCATGAACCACAACGCTATAGACAGCGGCATGCAGAATGTTAAGAAGGTAAACGTTCCGGCCGAGTGGGCTAAGGCGAAGGACGAAGTGGTCGAGGTTAAGGCTGCCGGCGACAATCAGAAGCTGGTTGACTATGTAAACAACATACTTACTCCGATAAATGCGCAGCGCGGCGATGCACTGCCGGTATCGGCGTTTAAGGACATGGCCGACGGCGAGGTGCCGCTGGGTTCTTCACAGTATGAGAAGCGCGGCATAGCTGTCGACGTACCGGAATGGAATCCGGAAAACTGCATACAGTGCAACTTCTGCTCTTATGTCTGCCCGCACGCTGTTATACGTCCGGTTGCAATGACAAAGGCAGAGGCTGACAAGGCTCCTGCGTCTATGAAGACGGTTCCTATGACAGGCATGCCCGACATGCAGTTCAGCATGACGATATCTGCCCTTGACTGCACCGGCTGCGGTTCCTGCGCGAACGTCTGCCCGGGCAAAAAGGGTGTAAAGGCTCTTACCATGAAGCCGCTCGACACTCAGCTTGACCAGCAGGATGCTTTTGCATACGGCTTTGGCCTGCCGGAGAAAAAAGAAGTTGCAGAGAAGTTCAAGCCCACAACCGTAAAGGGCAGTCAGTTCAAGCAGCCGCTGCTTGAGTTCTCGGGCGCCTGCGCCGGCTGTGGCGAGACTCCGTATGCCAAGCTGGTAACACAGCTCTTCGGCGACAGGATGTATATAGCCAATGCTACAGGCTGCTCGTCGATTTGGGGCGGTTCTGCACCGTCAACTCCTTACACTGTGAACAAGCAGGGCAAGGGCCCGGCATGGCAGAACTCACTGTTTGAGGATAACGCTGAGTTTGGTTACGGCATGTATCTTGCAAATGTTGCGATACGCGACCGTCTTGCTGAGAAAGCGGCAGTTTTGGCGGAAGGCTCCGACGCTGCGGTAAAGGCCGCCGCTAAGGAATGGCTTGACACCATGACCGACGGCGACGCAAACAGCGTGGCTGCCGAGAAGTTCACAGAAGCTCTTAAGGCCAGCAAGGCGAAGGGCGATGAGAAGAAGATAGTTGACGAGATACTTGCCGACAGCAAATATCTTGCCAAGAAGTCGATATGGATATTCGGCGGCGACGGCTGGGCATATGACATCGGTTTCGGCGGACTTGACCACGTGCTGGCGTCCGGCGAGGATGTAAACGTGCTGGTATTTGATACTGAGGTTTACTCCAATACCGGCGGCCAGGCTTCAAAATCAACGCCGGAGGGCGCTATAGCTCAGTTTGCCGCAACAGGTAAGAGCGTTAAGAAAAAGGACCTTGCCGCTATAGCGATGAGCTACGGCTACGTATATGTTGCACAGATAGCGCAGGGCGCTGATTACAACCAGTGCATCAAGGCGTTTGCCGAAGCTGAGAGCTATCACGGCCCGTCACTTATCATTGCCTACGCTCCGTGCATAAACCACGGCATTAAGGGCGGCATGGGCATCAGCCAGACAGAGGAGAAAAAGGCGGTAACATCCGGCTATTGGAACCTCTTCCGCTATGACCCAAGACGCGCTGACGAGGGTCAGAACCCGTTTGTGCTCGACAGCAAGGAACCTACGGGCGAATATAAAGAATTTGCGCTTAACGAGGTTCGCTACAGCGCGCTTATGCGCAGCAATCCTGAGCGTTCAGAGAAGCTGCTTGACCAGGCGGCTGCAACGGCTAAGGAGAAATACGAAAATCTTGTAAAGCGTGCCAAGGCTGAATAATAAAGCGCTTTGATAAAAAGATTAAATCCGGAGAAGGCTTCTTCTCCGGATTTTTTATTATTTGCTTTAGCGAAATAAAGCTCCAAGCTCTGCTGGGAAGAGTAAAAAGCTTTAGCCTCGCTTGAGCTAAAAGCGAGATAGCAAAACAATTTTACGATGGAAGAAAGCGGCCATAAAAGCAGTAATAGTCCGTTTGCAGGTTGTGGAACAAGCGATACAAAAGAAATAAAATGTTAGTGCATCTTGAGAAGTTTGCTAGTAACATGCCTTTTAGGTACTGTTTATACCACGCGTTTAACATGTAGTTTTTATTTTATATTTAAGAGAAAGAGCTGTCAGCCTGTTGTAAATCGTAGTGTACAAAAAATATAACAGAGTTTTGCAGAATACCAGTATATAATAGGTAAAGTAGGTCAGCGGTAAACTAACAAAATCTTATTGTACGGGATATTGCGATTAATAAAGTGGCAGGTTTCGGCGCAATATTGGCCTAATTTGGCACAAGGACTTGGCATAGGCTGTATAAAAGTACAGGTGATTATTTTGCACTTTACCTCTTAAATTCTGCATTAATATCCGGATGATAAAACTATTGCCTGCTGCTTACATAATCGGCGATAAGCTTAAAAACAGGAGCGCTGGTACGGCTGCCTGAATCGCCGTCTTCGGCCAATACTACTACAGCATACTGCGGATTTTCGGCGGGGAAAAAGCCAGTAAACCATGTCTGATACACTTCGCGACCGTCTTTTATCCATCCGGTTTCAGCAGTAGCGGTCTTGCCGCCGGCACCGCCGCTTTCCGGCTTGGCGGCGGTACCTGTACCGCTTTCTACAGCGTTTATCATAAATTCACGCAGTATACTGGCAGTTGATGAGCTTAAAATTTTGGCCGGCGCCTGAGGTGCTGAGGCGTTGTATAACTTGCCTTTATCATCAACGAGCCCTTCAATAAGGCTTGGCTCGTAGTAATAACCTCCAGACGCTATTGCCGAGATAAAGCCGGCCATATGCAACGGCGTAAGCATTAAGTCTCCCTGGCCAAATGAAAGATTGGCAAGCGCCGCTGGTTGTGTGCTTATTACTTCAAGCGATGGCAGCAGTCCGGCGTCAGATGATATGCCGGCACATAAATACATAGAGCGCTCAAAGCCGGCAGAGCGTGACATACCCAAAATAGATTCAGGTTCAAAGCTGCGGGCGAGCTGTATAAAATAAATATTGCAGGACACTTCAAGTGCCGTCTCCATATTAATCGATCCATGCTTGCCCAAGCAGTGGAATGTTTTGTTTCCGACGGTATAACTACCGCTGCACGAAAACATGGTATCGGGCGATATTCCGTGCTCAAGTGCTGCGGCCGCTACGACCAACTTATAAACAGAACCGACATTATAGTTAAGCAGAGCGCGGTTTATAAGAGGCGACGACTCATCTTCAAGGCTTTGAGCAACATTATATTGATCGAATTCCGGCAGGCTGCACATGGCCCGTATTTTTCCAGTGCCTATGTCCAAAACTACAACGGCGCCGGCGCTAAGATATCTGGAAGCTGCTAATTCCACCGCCTCCTGAAGCCCTTTGTCGATAGTAAGGGCTATGCCGGCAGAAAGATTGTAGCCGCTGTAATCTATTTCCGGCTCAGTTCCGCTTAGAATATTTCCCTTTGCGTCGGTGCGGTATGTCGCAGTTAGCGCAGACGGACGGCTTAATATATCCTCATATGCTTTTTCAATGCCGGCAGTACCTATATTGTCGCTGTTTACATATCCTATAATATGAGCGGCGGGCTGCGTAGAGGAATATCTTTTAAATGTTTTTACAACAGTACATCCCTCGCTTAAAAATCCGGATGAAACAACTGTGGCAACCGGATTCCCGCTTTTTAAACGTTCAAGCACGCTTTGCGCTGTCTCAGCGTCGAGCTGATCGGATATTTCCATAATAGCCTGCGGCGTAGGCGGCACTAAAGCTACATATTCTATACTGTCGTTGGTTATAGGAACTAGATTGTAGTCGTAAATGGTGCCGCGTCCCCTTGAAATTTCGAGTTTATAGCCCGATCCATAATTTGCCGCCTGAACATCAGAACTGCTGGTTAAATACATCAGCCTGAACGAGCATGTTGTCATAATTATTACTATTGATATAAAAACAGCAAGCATTCGTTTATACATAATTCCGCCGCCTAATAAAGATTTATATTTATTATTGGCAGCACTGCAAATTTAATTACAAAATTTTGCCGTTAAAAATAATTTAATAATTTTCAAAAAGGGCTTATATAATACGTCAGTAGAAAAAAGCAATGGCAAATATAGTTTGGGAAAAACTAAGGATGTGTATCATTAAAACCGTAAAAATTCCTTTTTTATCAGGCGGCTGCTTAAAAATAAAAAGGAGACCGGCTGCCATCCAATTAAAGGCTGTTGGATATCGCCATACAAAAGCCTTTTAAGCTCTTTTTACAAAATAATAGCGGATATTTATCTTGCAAAACCAACATGACATGTTCAACACAAGGGCTGCTCCTTGCTTTTGACAAATTTATATTTTGAAATTGGAACAGATTTTGGCAGAAAATCATTAATATCCTCAAAAACATATTTTGATAAAAGAGCGACTGCTATAATATTTGGGACAGCCATAAGCCCGTTTAATGTATCAGCGGCTGTCCACAGCACATTTAGAGAAAGAGTGGCACCAGGTATAATACACGATACATACAGCACGCGGTAAATGCATGAAGCGGCTTTTCTGTGCTTTTTAAAGAGAAATTCCACACAGCTTATGCCATAATATGACCAACCGATTATTGTAGCAAAAGAAAAGAGAGCGAGAGAGACGGAGATAAAATATTCTCCAAACGGGCCTAAAACATCGGCAAAGGCCGCAGATGTCAGCGCCCAGTCGATAGTGCATGAGCCGGCAAGATACACCGGTGACGAGAGTATGGCGAGAGCCGTTATGGTACAAACAACTATTGTGTCTAAAAAGACTTCTATGGCTCCCCACATTCCCTGCGCGGCGGGATGTGAAGTATCTGCCGAGGCATGCGCAATAGGTGAGCTGCCCATGCCGGCCTCGTTGGTAAATACACCACGCGATACACCGAAGCGAACAGCCTGCGCCATAGTAAAGCCCAATACTCCGCCGCCCGCCTGCCTAAGGCCAAATGCACCGGCGAAAATGCTTGCTACGGCGTTTGGCAGATTTTCTATATTTACACAGATTACTATAATAGAACCTGCTACATAAAATATGGACATGAACGGCACAATAAATCCGGCAATAGAAGATATTTTGCTCATTTTTCCAAAAATGACAAGCGCTACAATAACCGCCATGCCTATACCCATATAAACAGCGGGAATATTAAAGCTTCTCTGCCAGCTCACCGACATGGAGTTTACCTGTGTCATATTGCCGACTCCAAACGATGCAATAGCACACAGCGCTGCAAATACAGCGGCGAGCGGAGCAGCCCTTTTGCCAAGACCGTTTTTTATGTAATACATGGGTCCGCCGCGCCATGCGCCGTCCTTTTTTTCTCTGAAGTGTACAGATAAGGTCACTTCGGCAAATTTTGTCATCATACCCAAAAGACCTGAAATCCACATCCAAAATATTGCGCCCGGTCCTCCGGCGGCTATAGCTGTCGCAACGCCTATTATATTGCCGGTTCCGGCAGAACCTGCAAGCGCAGTAGCCATAGCTTTAAATGGAGAAATACCGTCGTTTCCCCGCTTTTTAAAGATACTTCCAAGCGTGGATTTAAATATAAGCTTAAAGCGGGTTATCTGAAAAAATCTGCTTTTAAAAGTAAAATATCCGCCCATTGAAATCATGGCGATTATCATAGGCAGTCCCCAGACTATGCTGCTTATTTTTTCGTTTACGGTGTAAAAAAAATTGAGCATTTGCCCCTCCGAAAAATAATCTTACTAATGTAAGATTATTCAAATTGCTGGTGGTTAATGCTCAGCTAAGAAAATTTTCTTTACTTGTATTCGTTGTACCGCAGTGATTTGCAGAAAATTACTATCTATTTTCACAAGATTCCTTAATAAAGCAGATGTTGCCGTATTCAGCATTAGAAGTAATTAATTTACTGTTTAATTACTGCAAGCAAGAACAAATCTTGACGATGATAAGATAACGGGATATCTTCATCGAGGGCGCTTGAAGGGCCGAGATTAATAAATGGGAAAGGCTGAATAATAAAAAGAGGGATATTCCATTGATGCAAAGAATATCCCTTGTTTGCCAATGCGGTTTGCCGCCTGCTCTTCATTCGTTTTTGGCTATCTTGTAGCGCCGCAGTCACAATACTGGTAATCGACATAGGACTCGTAATAGCCCCGGTCTTCTTCA
>CAJFJP010000019.1 GCA_904384255.1 Candidatus Timburyella stercoris | reverse complement strand
GCCGCGTAGGACGCGCTGTCGAGCTGGCTGAAAACGACGATATTGACTGGATTTCCGGCGCCGTTAAGCGTGCCGCGCTGAAAGCGCTCAAGGGGGTTGACGACGACGTTTATCCGCTTTGGTCGATATATGTCGTATGCGCAGAGCGTCTTACTCCGTCGCTTGAGCGCATGACAAACGGCAGCATACCGCAGCGCGGCGAAAACGTCAATCTGCCCTGCGGAATATCATTTGAGGATAAAAGGCTGTATTCCCCGCCTCTAAAGCGCACATACGCGGCTGTAAATAAGCGAGAAGCTGAAGCGTCCGGCTTTGGATATTCAGACTATGAATGGCACAGAGCATACGGCGCGCAGGACATAATAGTAGGGAGCTATAAAAGGATGCGTAAGGAACTGTGCCGAATAATGGGCTTTGATGCCAAGGAGCACGGTAAAAACGACGGTGGGGCGGACGAAGTCGAATAAATTATTAGTTTTAAAGGTAAATTTTGATAATATTGCCGTCTGTTTTTAATATCAGGCGGCAATTTCTATTTTTTTATTGAAAAAGGGCATGAAATGTACTATTATTATATAGTGCTTATGATAAAGTGGGAAAAGTATTTTTCCTGCTTATATTTTCTTTTGTCAAAATATACCAGCCTTAGGGCAGAATGGGGATTTTTACATATGAATGAGGTTTATCAGAGCCCGCTTTGCACCCGCTACTCAAGCAAGGAAATGCAGAGGGTATTCTCTAACGACAAAAAGTTTACTACATGGCGCAGTCTGTGGATAGCTCTTGCCGAAGCAGAAAAGGAACTTGGGCTCAATATTACCGATAAGCAGATTGAGCAGCTTAAGGCTCACCGCAGCGACATAAACTATGCCGATGCCGAGCGCCGTGAAAAGGAAGTCCGGCACGACGTCATGTCGCACGTGTATGCCTATGGACTGCAGTGCCCCGACGCAAAGGGCATAATACATCTCGGCGCCACCTCCTGCTATGTCGGCGACAATGCAGACATAATCATTATGACAGAAGCGCTTAAGATTATAAGAAACAAGCTTATAACGCTGGCAAAGCACATAAGCAAGTTTGCACTGGAATATAAGGATTTGCCAACGCTTGCCTTTACCCATTTCCAGCCGGCGCAGCCCACGACGGTCGGCAAGCGCGCGTCGCTGTGGCTGTGGGATATTATGCAGGACCTTGATGAGGTCGACCACAGGATAGACAGTATGATGCTGCTTGGCTCAAAGGGCACTACCGGCACGCAGGCCAGCTTTTTAGAGCTGTTTGAGGGCGACACTGAAAAGGTTAAGCAGCTCGACAAAAAGATTGCCGAAAAAATGGGCTTTAAGGCTGTATGCCCTGTATCCGGACAGACTTATTCGCGAAAGGTAGACAGCCTTGTTCTTAATGTGCTCAGCTCAATAGCGCAAAGCGCATCTAAATTCTCAAACGACATGCGTCTGCTTCAGCATTTAAAGGAAGTAGAAGAGCCTTTTGAAAAGCATCAGATAGGTTCGTCGGCAATGGCGTATAAACGCAATCCCATGCGCTGCGAACGAATAGATTCACTCGCCCGCTATGTTATGGTAGATGCGCTTAATCCTGCTATTACGGCGTCGGCGCAGTGGTTTGAGCGTACGCTAGACGATTCTGCCAACAAGCGCATAAGCGTGCCGGAAGCCTTCCTTGCAACCGACGGCGTGCTTAATCTCTATATAAACGTTATGGATGGGCTTGTGGTTTATCCAAAGGTTATTGAACAGCGCCTGCGCAGCGAGCTGCCGTTTATGGCGACGGAAAATATCATGATGCGGGCTGTTAAAAACGGCGGCGACCGGCAGGAGCTGCATGAAAGAATACGCCAGCATTCAATGGCGGCGGCAAGGGTAGTAAAAGAACAGGGCGGCAAAAACGATTTGCTTGACCGCATAGCCGCCGACAGCGCATTTAATATAACACATGAGGAACTGGAAGAGGTTATGGAGCCTAAAAACTTTGTGGGCATGGCTCCGAAGCAGACAGAGGATTTTGTAAACGGCTATGTAAGCGAAAGGCTTGCCAGGTACTCCGACAGTGAGGAGTATGAGATAAGCATAAATGTGTAAGGCCGGCAATTAAGCCACCTACGTAAATTATCGGCATATAAGCTTGCATTTTCAAATTTTAGGCGGGCACGGCGACGGGCGGTTTCATGCTTTTTATTTCATAAGCCGTATAAATTATAAATGGGGTCAGGTTATTCTTAAGCCGGCCATACGTCCAACCGATGTATGATTTTGCCGCACATATATAAAGCTGCGGTCGCACTTTAAATTTGGCTTGGCGTTTATGCATGATAGGACTGCACAGCAGGATTTTCTATTTTTGAGTACGCCGGCCGGATTTTGCACCGCACCGCAGTATATAATAAGGCTTGTCCCACTTTCTTAAAATCATACGCGTTTAGGCGGCTGATATATGTCGATATATTTTTTAAAGCAGACATCAGAATTTTTCTTCCGCTCAGGCGGACATAAACAGCAATCACAGCCCTAACAGATAAAACGGGCAGTCAATAAATCCGGCTGATGCCGGGGTAAGGAGCGATTATATGGTAAAAGCTATAGTCGGCGCCAACTGGGGCGACGAGGGCAAGGGCAAGATAACCGATATGCTTGCCGCAGACAGTGATATAGTAATCCGCTTTCAGGGCGGCGCTAATGCAGGTCACACCATAAAAAACGAATACGGCAAGTTTTCACTGCACCTGCTGCCGTCGGGAATTTTCCACAGCCATGTTACCAACATAATAGGTAACGGCGTGGCGCTTAATATTGAGCAGTTTATAAAAGAAGTAAGCGCCCTTAAGGAGAAAGGCATAAAGCTTCCGCGGCTTATGATATCCAATCGTGCGCAAGTGCTCATGCCTTACCACGTGCTTTTTGACAAATATGAAGAGGAGCGTCTGGGCAGCAAGAGCTTTGGCTCCACAAAGTCAGGCATAGCCCCGTTTTATTCTGACAAATATGCAAAAATCGGCATACAGGTATCGGAGCTTTTTGACGAAGATTTGCTTTACAGCAAGCTTAAGGGCGTGCTTGAAGTCAAAAACATCCTGCTTAGGGATTTGTATAAAAAACCGGAGATAGACGTTGACGAACTCTTTAAGCAGCTTATCGGCTGGCGCGACGCTATTAAGGACTACGTCGCTGACACTCATGCGTTTTTAACACAGGCGGTAAAGGAAGATAAAAACATACTGCTGGAGGGGCAGCTCGGCGCGCTGCGCGACACCGACCACGGCATATATCCGATGGTAACATCGTCTTCTACTCTTGCTGGCTACGGCGCAGTCGGCGCGGGTATTCCGCCCTATGCAATAAAGGACATAATAACCGTTGTAAAGGCATACTCAAGCTGCGTAGGCGCCGGAGTGTTCGTAAGTGAAATTTTTGGCGATGAGGCAAATACGCTGAGAGAAAACGGCGCCGACGGCGGCGAATACGGAGCGACGACGGGCCGGCCGAGGCGTGTAGGCTGGTTTGACGCCGTCGCCACAAGATACGGCGTGGAATGTCAGGGTGCAACTCAGGTAGCATTAACTATACTCGACGCGCTGAGCTATCTTGATGAAATTCCGGTATGCGTAGGCTATGAGATAGACGGCAAGGTCGTAAAGGATTTCCCCGTCACCTGCATGGCTGAAAAGGCAAAGCCGGTGCTTGAGTATATGCCCGGCTTTAAGTGCGACATAAAGGGCATACGAAAATATTCCGATTTGCCTAAGGCGGCGCGCGATTACATCGAATTTATCGAGGCGCAGATAGGCTGCCCCATAACTATGGTATCCAACGGTCCTGCCCGCGAGGATATTATTTACAGATAATAAATTAATCGGGGTTAGCTTCAATCGGTTAAGATTTACATATGGTCAAGCCGATAATATAGCATTTGCATACGGCATGACAGTCGGGCAAGGCGGCGCAATCGGTTTGGATGCTAATTTATTATATCAAACTGGATATATTATAAAGGGAGTTTATTATGGAAAAAATACTTGTTCTTGATTTTGGCGGCCAGTACAATCAGCTTATCGCCAGACGGGTTAGAGAGTGCAATGTTTATTCTGAGGTGCTCTCCTATAAGACTGACATAGATAAGATAAGGCAGGGCGGCTACAGCGGCATTATACTTACCGGTGGTCCGGCGTCGGTGTTTGACGACGATGCTCCGCGATATGACCGCGAGCTGTTTGAGCTGGGGCTTCCGGTGCTTGGCATCTGCTACGGTGCGCATCTTATGGCGTATATGCTGGGCGGCAGCGTGTCTAAAGCTGCTATAGGCGAATACGGCAATGTGCAGCTTCAGATTGACGATGAACTCAGCCTTTTATACAAGGATATTCCCTCATCAACTCCCTGCTGGATGAGCCACGCCAATTCTATTGCAGAAGCTCCTGCCGGATTTAAGGTCACATCTCACACCTCCGACTGCAAAATAGCGTCTATGGAAAATACTTCCGACAAGCTTTATGCTGTGCAGTATCATCCGGAGGTTGTGCATACACCGCTTGGTACCGAAATACTGCGGAATTTTATATATAATGTCTGTGGCTGCAAGGGCGACTGGATAATAGCTTCATTTGTGGATGAAAAGGTTAAGGAGTTAAAGCAGAAAGTAGCCGGCAAAAAGGTGCTGTGCGCCCTCTCCGGCGGTGTAGATTCGTCCGTTGCCGCACTGCTCATGCACAAAGCTGCCGGGGATAATCTCACCTGCATATTTGTTGACCACGGCCTGCTGAGAAAGAACGAGGCGGAGGAAGTAAAAGCTGCCTTTGCCGGAAAGTTTGGCATAAATCTTGTCGCCGTCGATGCAAGCGAGCGGTTTTTCAGCAAGCTGGCCGGTGTTACCGACCCGGAGCAAAAACGCAAAATTATAGGCGAGGAGTTTATACGTGTATTTGAGGAAGAAGCCAAAAAAATCGGCACAGTCGACTTTTTAGTACAGGGCACAATTTACCCGGATGTTATTGAAAGCGGCTTGGGCGATGCAGCGCTTATAAAGAGTCATCATAACGTAGGCGGATTGCCGGAGCATGTTGATTTTAAAGAGATAATAGAGCCGCTGCGCGATTTATTCAAGGATGAGGTACGCAAAGCGGGTATAGAATTAGGACTGCCACATCACATGGTAGCACGCCAGCCGTTTCCTGGTCCGGGGCTTGGAGTGAGGATAATAGGTGAGGTTACACCGGATAAGGCGGACATATTGCGAGACGCTGACGCCATATTCCGCGAGGAGCTGGCAAAAGCAGGCGAGGATAGTAAATTAAGCCAGTACTTTGCCGTGCTTACCAATATGCGCTCGGTCGGTGTAATGGGAGACGAGCGCACATATAATTATGCCGTTGCACTGCGCGCTGTTACTACCACTGATTTTATGACGGCCGATTTCGGCAGAATACCGTACAGTGTATTGGAGGTTGTCTCCTCGCGTATTGTGAATGAGGTTAAATCTGTCAACCGCGTAGTTTATGATATCACCACAAAGCCACCGGCAACAATAGAGTTTGAATAAGAAAGAAACCCCGGGGTACACGAAAGGTACACGGAGGTATTTCAGGCGTCTCTCTTATCTCACGCACAGAGCCTGTCAAAGCGCCCTGCGACCTCCTCAGCCTTGTGCGGATACAGGTGCCCGTAGATGTCTAAAGTGGTCTGCACATCTTCGTGCCCAAGCCGTTCGCTGACGAGCAGAATGTTCGTGCTAAGCTCGATCAGCAGGCTGGCGTGGCTGTGGCGGATGTCGTGAATCCGGATTTTTTTGACGCCGCTTTTTCGCTGATGCGCTTCATCTCGTGATACAGAAATCCTTTGGTCACATCAAACAGGCGATCTCCGTCATGGTAGTCTACCAACCGAGAGGCGTAGTCCTGTACCATGTCACATACAAGTCCCGGCAATCCGATGGTGCGGTTGCTCTTTGGCGTTTTCGGTTCAAGGATTAAATCCTCTTTATCCAAACGAGCATAGTTCTTGTCGATTGTAACTGTCCGAGCCTCAAAGTCGAAATCCCGGAGGGACAGCGCCAATAATTCACCGGAGCGCATCCCGCTCCAGTACAGCAGATTGAAAATAGTTTTGGTGATAATCTTATCACCGATGGCCTCATTGAACTTCCGAAATTCATCGAGTGTCCAGAAATCCATCTCATCTGCTTTTTTTCCCATTGAACCGCAGGCTCTTGCTGGGTTTTCCTTTAAGCCGTAAAACTTGCAGGCATAATTGAAGGCAGCAGATAACTGGTTATGTATGGACTTCAAATAGGTCGGCTTATATTTCTTTGACGACAGCATTTTGGTTTGCCATTGCCTAACCGTAACGGTCGTAATTTCATTTAGCTTCAACTCGCCAAAATACGGCAAAATGTGCTTTTTGAAAATATTGACCTTTCCCGGATAGGTTGTCACTTTCAGCCGCGCTTTACAGTCTTCCAAATACAATTCCGCAAACAGCCGGAACTTCATATCGCAGGATGCCTGGGATTTGCTCAGGAATTCAAGCTCGTACTCTTTGGCCTCTTTCTGAAGCCGGAAGCCCTTTTTCTTTTTCTGCCTTCGAACGCCTGTCCAATCCGTATATACGAATTTGCAGTACCACAGCCCGGTTTTTTCGTCTTTGTAGGTCGGCACGATTTTTCACCTCTTTTCGTCGAAAGAGTAGTCGTGACGATCTGCCGTCCTCGAAATCACAGGTATGTGTTTTCATAGAAATACTTGGCGGACACCTTGCCCGGAACGGTAATTTTTCCGGCCTTTTCCAGTTCCGCATTTAACTTGTGGATAATCCGATAGGCTGTACTTCTGGACACATCCAGGATTTCGGCGACTTCCGTTGCCGTCAGGAATTTTTTTCGCTCGGGCGAACAGGCTGCCTTGTTATTGCATTCTGCCATTCTAACCTCCTTTCCGGCAGTAGACTTCGCAGCAGAATTCCTCACGACCTCATAGTTATTATACAACTTCTCGCAGAAAGTCCCCTGCTCAGCCTTGCTGTCTCTTATTTATTCCATAATTCGCGAATACAGAAAAAACGCCTTACCGCCGAGCCATTTCCTGCGCTCATTTTGACCGCGTATTTGCAGGTAGCCGTTATGCGACTTTTCATTTGTGGGCGCGCTCGATCGGAATGTCATGGCACACTATCCGCAAATCCTGTATAACTCCCGGCGGGGGCTATTCAATTTTCAAAGTACAGGTGTACGAACAGTGCTTACGCTTGTCCGTTCATCTATAAATATGCCGCAGCATTTTATTTTTCTGCAAAAGCTATAACACTATATATTGAGTTTTGCGCTTGACAACATCAATATATAGTGTTATACTGTTCTCGTAATTGATTTTTGTGCGTTTTCCTTATGGAATAGCGGAAAATAAACCGCCTTGCACACGTTGTTGATTGTTTGTATAGATGTCAGTAGGATTATTGGGCCGGCAGGCGCATTTTCTTACTGGCTTTTTTGTTTTTATATGCTCTTTTCTTTACATAGCGAGAATGACACCAGCTCACGAATTCGTGAGCGACATCACCGTTTAACGGTTTGTGGTGGTGTTCTCGCTTTTTTTATTGCCCAAAAAGCCGCAAGGCTTTTGGATAAATATTTTTTTAGAAAGGTGGAACCACGAATGAAAAGACGAACCTATTATCGGCGTTACAGAAAACGGACGCCAAGACCTGCTGTACTTAAACAGCAGATTTTAAGAAAGGAGGCTCAAAAGCGTGCCAAATATCCGATGCGGATTATCTATCTGCCGTCGTCATATGTGCGGCACACACGGAAACGAGGTGCATAGAGTATGGCAAGTACAACAGCACAGACCTACGAACCATCGGTTTTGGTGGAGACCGCCGATCTGCCGGAGGAAGAATGGCTTGAATACCGAAGACAGGGTATCGGAGGCATTCACCAGGCAGCCAAACGCAACGTATGGGCTTCATTGGATTCGAGGATGACGTGGAGATTTGCGTTGTGGTTTTCAAATATGCTGTGGATTGCGTTCTGGCAAGGATTAAGGAAATCAGAAAGGAATACAAGCAGCAGGGGCTTCAAGCCGATTACATCAAGAAGATGTGCGATAGCTATGGGTACGGCTTTGTATGTGGTACAAACAAGGCTTTCAAAAAGCATCAGGAAGAAAAGCAACAGGAATGGGGGCTTGTGCTGGTGACGCCCAAAGAGGTGCAGGAAGCGTCAGCACACTGGAGCCAGCACAAGTTCAATGCGCGTGCAGCTCAGAGCGAAAATCTCCACAAGAGCGCATTTAACAGCGGATATGCGGATGGCAAGCGGTTCGACCCCAAGCACAGATTGCATACGGGTACATAGGTTACAAAAGGCAGCGGTGGGAGCAGAAATTTTCTGCTCCCACCTTTTTTGTTGAAATAACACGTATTCAAGTCGTATTAAATAAGTATAAAACCAAAAAACAAGGAGCTGTTGCTATGATAATCAGCATCGACCACGGGAACAAACAAATCAAAACCCTCCACAGAACTTTTACCTCCGGCCTTTGCGAGAGCGACACGCACCCGCCGTTCGGCCGAGACGTGCTGATCTACAATGGCAAATACTACACCCTATCCGATCAGCGTATTCCCTATATGCGAGACAAGACCGCCGATGAGCGTTTCTTCATACTTACACTCTTTGCTATCGGCTTTGAGCTGCGGTGGATACTGCCAACGGAAAACCCGGTTAGGGTTCAGTTGTGCGTTGGTTTGCCGCCGGCTCACTACGGCACGTTGTATAAGAAGTTTGAGGAGTATTTCCTTGGCCGGGGGCAACTGGATTTTCAGATGGACGGAGTACCGTACTCTATTCTTATCACTGAAGCTGAGTGCTTCCCCCAGGCCTATGCAGCGGCTATGCCTGTTTTCCAGAAGCTTCAGCAGCTTCCAAAGGCAATTATTGTGGATATCGGCGGCTGTACAGCTTTTCTTATAAAATATATTCACACGATATATTTATACGATTAAATGAATAATTTTTGATAGAAGGGAACCGCAACATAATGATTGATTAAAATAAATGCTTTGCATGTAACAAAAAAAAGTTTATCAATGTTATTGTTCGACTAGTTGGGAATTGCATCTTTACTACATATTTTAGGAGATAAATGTAGTCAAAATATTTTCTGTAGATTATAACAAAATGCATAATAAAAACAAATTTTATATGCAAAATGTAAATAAATCTATTGACATTTGAAAAAAATTGTGATAGTATATCACAAACAGTGAATATATTACACGCAATATTCTGATGGGGGATAAACAAAATAGACAAAAGGATTTGACGACAAATGGGACGTCAGAAATATATTCAAAACTTATTTTATAAATATGGGGGTTATAGTACCCTAAGTTTATTCTGTTCATTTTCTATAAAATCAGATTTTAAAAGCGACTCGAGCCGCGGTATGTAACTGCGCCTTGCGTCGCTTTTTTGCATTCGTGTAAGTATCAACTAAAAAGTGAATCGATAATTTCGTGGTATGTAGAGATGGCGAAGTTGGATGAGTTCGCGATTGATAGCATGACAATTTTTTCTATCATTTAATTATAATTCATGTCCTGCGTTATAAAAAACACTGGACTCATAATTTGAAATATTAAATATTTTCAGGAGGTATTTGTATGAAGAATGCTGCCATTAACAAAATTGTCCGAATTAAAGGAAATAGTATGGAACCGTTACTAAAGGATGGCGATATCGCGTTTGCTTCTGCAATGCAGTCCTACACAGTAGGAGATATAGTAATATTTTTTTATCAAATAAATGGCGTTGAAAAGATACTGTCACATAGAATTGTTTATGAAGATGATTATCACTTATATTGTAAAGGCGATAATTCATTAAATCTTGAAGAAATCACTTCGAATGCTATAATAGGCAAAATAACATCTGTAGAAAGACAAGGAATGAAAACGATTATAAAAATACGCAAGGATTTACTAAAAGAATTTTGCGATTTATCAAAAAAATGTGGAGATGAATGGGAATCTGGCAATACTCAAACAGCTCGTGCGATAGCAAAAAGATGCTATATAAATATGTTAAAAATTTGCAAATCAATGGAAGGAAAGGGGAGCCCCTCGTATGTTTGTGTTAATTAATGTTCAGGCCACTGATAATAGAAAAAATATTTTTCCTTTGGGTTTAGCTTATATAGCGGCCTGTTTTGAAAAATATGGGAAAGTAAAAGTGTTTGATATGCATTACGAGAAAAATATAAATGAGTTGTTTGACTATTTTTATAAAAATGAAGTGAGGTTTGTCGGATTTACTGTATGTTCAAGTCATGAAAGTTTCTCTCGTAGTTCATATTTTGCTAAAATGATTAAAAGAATTTCGCCCAATACAATTATCGGCATAGGAGGACAACATTCAACTTATCAAGGAAAAGAAATTATCGAACATCATTTGGAATTTGATGTTGCATTTATAGGAGAAGGTGAATTGTCGGCGACACAAATCTCTAAAAATATAAGCAGTGGGAATGCAGACGTTTATGAAGGTGTAAATAATATTATTTTTAGGAACGAAAAGGGGGAAGTAGTTTTTTCTGAATATAAAAAGAATGATGTTTATATACTTCCAGCAAGGCATCTGTTTAATAGCTGCAAGGACTATTCGGATAAATTTAATGAAGATCCTCCCGTCATTTGCATTGAAAGCACACGCGGATGTGTAGGTAAGTGTAGCTTCTGTGCTTTAAAATTAGACCAAGAGAAAAGTTTTGTTAAAAAAGACCTCGATCTTTTTTACAGGGATTTAAGAGTTACCCTGTCATCGCAAAAGCTTGAAAAAGTCGATTTGTTTATAATTGATGCTGATTTTTTAGTTTCAAAAAATAGAACTATTGAAATATTAAAGATTATTAAAGAGTTCCCACAAATAAGATATTTTAACATAGCGAGTTGCACAGATAGCGTTTTACGTTCAAAAGATATTTTAAACGACTTGTTTAATTGCGGTTGTACATATATAGAAATCGGAGTAGAGAGTTTTTCGGAGACGCAACTTGAAAGATACAATAAAAGATCTTCAGTAGAAACAAGTATTGAAGCGATTGAATTGTTAAATGAAAAGCAAAAGGAGTTCAAATTCTCATATAAAATTGATATTATTATGTTTGAACCTTTTGCTTCATTTGAAGATATAAAAATTTCAAATGAATATTTGCAAAAATATACATATGCGTCCTCTTTAAACGAAAGCAATTTCTTTCATATTATGGATTTGTTTCCGGGTACAAAATACAGAGTCCTTACAGAAAACGAAAGAATAAGTCTTCCGGCAACTGAAATGGACATCCCTTTTTGGAAATTTCAAGATTCGAGAGTTGCAGATTTGTACAAATATGTATCCTTATACAATAATAAAATTTTTTGCGATAAAGATGAGATAGAGCGTAAAATAGAAAATGCTATATATACAAATAAAGAAAAGGATCTATTCCATCTAAAAGATTTGAGAACATTAAAAACAATGACATATGATTGGTTTAATGAAATGATAAATACAGAAGATTCATCTCGTTATATCAAAATATTTGATAAATATTATGATATATACAAGCAAATAAAATCAAGAAACTAAAAGGAGAAGATTTTAATGAAAACAACTATTGAAAAAATCGAGGGCTTTAACTTGGAAGAATACGAAGATGGTTCAAGTGTACTTTTAAACTCAAACAGTGGGATTGTCCACTTGTTAAATACCACAGCGTCCTTATTGTATAGGTTGTGTGATGACAAAATTGATAAAGAGCTACTTTTCGAAAAATTCATTGGCGAAATTGATTTAAGTTCTGGGGAAATCACAATAGATGAAATTCGAAATGATTTCGAAGCTGTGATGAAAGACTTTACTGATAACGGCATTTTTGATTGCAAAAAAGAAGAAAAACTATAACATTATTTTTGGAATATGATGAGATCAGCACTTCACTCGGTGTTCTCTCAATAGCAATTATGCCTATGAAGGGAGGTGATTTTATGAAGTATGTTCGGCCTGTAATAGATACTTTTTCCCTTGAAGATTTATTGGCAGAAGTAGAAGCAAGAGCTACGACCAGTGCTCACTGCAGCCACTGCTATACCAAATACGCCTAAAAAGTTCGTTGAGTGGAGTGCTGTTCTGATTAAACTCCAAAGATGGAGGAGGGAAGAAATCGTGGCAAAAGTAGAAACATCATATTTGGATAAATTTGAATTTAATAGTATTTATTTTGAATTGACATCTCGTTGTAATGCCAGATGCTCATATTGTTATAACAGTTCAACATCGATGGGAAAGGATATTCCATACGATAAGATTATTGATGTAATGTGTCAAGCATATATGATCAACAATAAAACTGATTTTGTTCTGTCTGGTGGCGAACCTCTATTGCACTCAAATATTATAGATATTATAGATTTTGCTTGTAGTAATAATTCTGACGTAACGCTTATTTCTAATGCTTATTTATTGAAGAAAATGTCGATCTATGAGGGTTTGTCGAAATGTAATATTCAAGTTACAATTGATTCACTAAACCGTGTACAGCACGACAATGTCCGCGGAGAAGGCTCATTTGATAATATTGTTAATATGCAAAATATAGTTCCAAATTTATATAATAAGAAACGCATATTGAGAGTTAATTTAACAAGGAATAATACGCAGTATATCAACGATTTTTGCGTATTTGCGGTAAATAACGGATATACAATTTTGTCGTTTGGTTTTTTAGTCAATCAAGGGAGGGGACAGGGGAATCCTCTTGTTATAGATTATGACATAGAAGCAGATAAAAAAATATGGTTTGAGGTTATTCATACGATAAAGGAATGTTCCGAAAGATACAAAAATGATATAGCAATTGAGCGTAAAAATTGTTATCCTAAAACTGGATGCGAATTGGTTAATCGTAAAAAACCTTCAATGGCGCTAAGAATTGCAGCAAACGGAAATGCTTTTCCGTGCTTGTACTTTAATCATGAAAAACACAGCCTAGGGAATATATTTGATAATTCTTTAATTGAGATATTAAAAGGGCAACGCTTTCTTGATCTTATTAATTTACTTCTATATCGTGAAGATAATATAGAGGGATGTAAACAATGTATATGGGATAAGCAGTGCTTTAAGGGATGTCCTGCATTGGCCTTTTCTAAATATAATTCATTCGAAAATGAGATTTCGTGTTCGTTTTTGAAAGAAACATTTGATAAGGCGATAAGGGCAATGAGGTTGGAAATATAATTATGATGTATATTACACTTGATTTTATTGGAATAAGTGAGATATTAATTGAAACAAACGATCCGAATTTAATCAATGTGGTAAAACTCATCTATCCGTATTGTTACGTCAATACGGACGCACAAGAGAGTAATGGAAGTATTATTAACGTATATAAATACCATGAGTTCTATCGAGCAAATTATAAACAGTTTTCTTATGAAAATTTATCACAAAACAGTTTACTATATTTTTTATATGAAGTGTTTCAAGTAATATTGGAAGAGGTAATGCTTTTAAAATCAATTAATGTACTACATGGAGCTTGTGTAGTACATAATGATAATGCTTTTATTTTCTCTGCAAAAACGAAGACTGGAAAATCCACACTTGTTTTTGATTTAACTTCTCACGACTATCAATATTTATCAGATGATTATGCTATATTATGTAAAGATAATCTTAGTTTACAGCCTCTTCATCTGCCAATTAAACTGCGTTCATTGGAACCCATTTGTGAAAAATCAAAAGAAAATGTTATAGTAAGGGATTATAATCCTGTTAGGAGTGAAAATTACTATTTATTAAAGCCTTTTTCATATTGTGAAAACAAAAATTATAAAATAAAAGCATTATTCTTAATTAGCAGGAATCAATCTACTAATAAAATAGAAAAATTAAATTCAAAGGAATCCTACAAAAATTTAATTTTAAATGCAAAGATTCCTGAAGTTAATGCACTCAAAAGGATTAATACTATTTCCTTATCATTGACAAAGAGCATTGATGTATATGATATGCAATACATCGATACCGCCAGTTGTAGAAACATGATTGACTCGGTTGTTGCTATTTATTTGTAATTTAGATGGAGGTTATACAATGAGTTCGATACAAAATGATATGGACTATTTGTCATTTAGACCACGGATTAGATTAACCGCTTTTTGCAATAGAAGCTGTAGTTATTGCTTTGCAAAAGATTATCTTTCCGCAAGAGATAAGAATGATGAAATCGACTTAGCCTCAATGGAAAAGATATTACGTCAATGTCAAGATGAAAAAATACAGTGTATCGGTTGGCAAGGCGGAGAACCTACACTACATTCGAATATTCATTCTATAATAAATCTTCACAAAAAATATGGAATTAAAGCTATGGTATTCACAAATGGAATTATTAGCAAGGACACTATTATTGCATTATCAGACATAGTAGAGGCTGTATTAGTTAATTGTAATGAGCCGACTACATATAAAGGGGACGAACTAACCAACTTGTTTGATAATATAAAATTAATGCAAAAATTATATGGAAAAGAGCGCGTTGCGATTGGAATTAATATTTATTCTGATAAAATGGATACATCTTTCATTTTAGAATATGCGCTAAAGACTGCAATCAATGAGGTGCGAATTGATATCACGAGGCCATCTCCCTCAAACGAGAATATGTTCATAGATTATAGCGACATACAAAGGACATTTGAAGAGGCAAAGAAAATTCATAAATTACTACTTGGCAACGGCGTTGAATATGTTCACTTTGATTGTCCTTTTCCCTTATGTGCAATAGGAGAAGAAAATGTAAGCTATTTGAGGAATTATATTAACAGCGATTTAGGACATGGGCAATGTAGCACGGCGCTTGACATTACTCCCAATTCAAACATCGCTTCGTGTTTTTGCTCAATACAATTTAAAGATATAGGTATAGATACATTTAACTCGCTTACACACGCATGGTTATTTATAAAATATCTTGAAGATGAGATGAAGTGGTCTATCAATACAAAAGACTCGTGTGAAAATTGTAGCAATAGGGAAAATAGATTATGTCAAGGAGGGTGCTTGGGGTATAAGCCCGGCATTAACAATGTTTTTGATAGAAAGATGCTGTTGTCCAAACAGGATTTATTTGAAAAATCAAATATCGTTTCAAGTTTATATATTTTATATAAAACTAATGATTTTAAAAAATGCTATGAGGTAGCAGGTTTATATTTGAAAGATAACAAGTATAAAAACAACGCTGCTATAAAAGAAATCTTTATACTTTCTGCGATACGTTTACATATGGTTCATTTATATAAAGATGATATTATTAAAATGGTTCAAAATTCGTTTTACCCTTCGCTAGATGCGCTACTGTATGCATCTGTCTTAAGCGAAACGAATTCCTTGGATTTATCAATTGAGATAGCTGAATTAGGCTTGATGTTAGATAAGAATTTGACGGCGTACCGCTTACATTATTTTTTATATGAAGCTTATAAACAAAAAAATCAAACGACCAAATCATCAATTAATCTTGTTAGCTACTATAAATATTTACCTGATATCAATAAAAAACGTCTGCGGGAAATGAGGCGGTGAATATTTAATGGTTAAGGATAAGAGTAAAAAGGGCATCCAAAAAGATGCGTATAAAAAATCTCAAAATGTATTTTATGTTCTAAAACACATATGGAAATGGGACAAGGTTTATTATGTGGCATATATACCGAAAATTTTTATTAGTGTATTTATGCCTCTTGCGCTTTTATATTACCCTAAACTATTGATTGATTCGATAATGAATAAGAGTTCTGATACCTATATTCTTTCTGTCATTGCTCTATATTCGTTTATGTTGATTATTACCGGAATAATTCAATTGTTTGCAGATGCGAAAATCAATTCTACGTCTTATACATTCGCCATAAAGTTTCAAAATATGGTTGACATCAAAGCCAAAAGTATGGACTATGAAAATATTGAAAACCCAACCGTCCATGACATGGAAAGACAAGCTTACTCTGGCGCCACAAGCGCAGAAAATGTGATGGGTAATTTGAGCGGTTTTTTGACAAATTTGCTCGGTATGTTTACCTATGGCAGCATAATTGTTCTTGTTCATCCGCTGATATTATTACTTCTAATTATATCAACAATAGTTAATTATCTCATGATGGCTTATGTCCGTAAATGGAATGATAAAAATAGAGATAACTGGACTCATCTTGATTGTAGGATTTCGTATCTTTTTAATGTTTCACAAGATTATGACAGGGCTAAAGATATACGAATTTATAATATGAAAGGATGGCTCACATCTTTAACGAAAAAATATCAAGGCTTAAGAATGAATTGGTCAGTTAAATCTTGGAACAAATCTATATTATCTACCTTGGTTAGCAGCTCGTTAAATTTATTTAGAGATGGATTTTCATATGCTGTGTTAATTATTATGTTATTAAACAATGAAATAGATGTTGGTAATTTTGTTTTTTACTTTGGAACAATAACTGGCTTCTCGGGTTGGCTATCTTCTATTGCAGAACAATATAATTCAATAGCGTCATTGAGCGACGATGTAAGTAGGTTAAGGGCTTTTTTAGATTACAACGATATATTTAATCATGGAAAAGGTATTCCTCTCCCTGAATCAAATAGGGTGCCTTATGATATTGAACTGAAAAATGTTTTTTACAAATATTTGAGCAATGATACTCATACAATTGATAACATTAATCTTCATATTAAAAAGGGAGAAAAACTTGCTATTGTTGGAGTTAACGGGGCTGGAAAGACTACTCTTGTTAAATTGTTATCTGAATTATACTATCCTACTTCGGGCGATATATTCATTGATTCTAATAACGCCAAGAGTTACAACGTAACAGATTATTACACTCAATTTTCGATAGTATTTCAGGAAATACTGATAATCCCTGTAACCATTGCACGATTCATTTCAGGAAGTGGAGAAGATGTAGACAGAGATAGAGTTAAGAAAGCGATCGAACTCGCAGACTTAGATAGTGTTATAAGCAAGTTCCCTCACGGGATGGATACTATGCTTGTCAAAGGCATCTATGATGACGGAGTTGATTTGTCTGGCGGCGAAAAGCAAAAATTGTTATTGGCAAGAGCATTATATAAAGATGCTCCTGTCTTTATTTTAGATGAACCGACGTCGGCTCTTGATCCGATAGCGGAAAGTGAATTATACAACAAATATAAAAAACTTACATCTGGAAAAACATCCATTTATATTTCACATCGTCTTACCTCTACACGTTTTTGTGATCGTATTATATTACTTCAAAATGGCTTAATAGCCGAATGCGGTAGCCATGACGAATTAATGAAAAAAAATGGTCTATATGCAAAAATGTTCAATACGCAAAGCCAATACTATAAGGAGGTGAATTAAGCAATGAAGAGTGCTATTATATCGACTAACTATAAGGCGATAAAATTAGTAAGTAAGAATGAAAAATGGCTAATACCCAGTATCATAATAAATTCACTTTTTGCTAATCTCTCACCTTATGTTAATATATATATGTCGGCATTAATCGTAAACGAAATTTCAGGGCAACGAAATGTAAGAGATCTAACTATTCTCGTGCTTATCACAGTACTGTCTAATCTCGTAATATCCTTAGTCAGTTCAATGCTGGGTAAATTCAAAAACAGAAGTTGGACAAGATTTGAAAATGCTGAAAAAATCATGTTTATGGAACATGGTTTCTCGCTTGATTATGTTCATCTTGAAGATTCAGAAGTGCGTCAAAGTCGTAGAAAAATTGATGAATCTAAAAATATAAATAACTATGGAATTTGGTCGATGATTTATTCTTTTGAAAATATAAGTGATAACATCATAAATATAATTTTTGCTATCATATTTATGAGCAGTTTATTTGGTATAATAATTACACAATCAAATGATATTGTAGGAATTTTCTTATTCCCCATACTACTTATTTTATTAGTATCACTTTCAATATTTATATCGATGAAGAACTCGAAAAAGCTATCGAAACTTGGCGAAGAAATGTCTGATAACATGATATATGTAAATAAAATCAGCAACTCATATGGCGGCTATCAAATGGGGAAAGATATTCGAATATACGATATGATAAAAATATACAAAAGATTGAATGACGAGGTAGAGCAGGCACATATTAAGGGAAGTCGAAAATATTGGTTTGGTCATAGGAATACACTGATTCCAGACGCAATAATATCGCAAGTTATAAATTTTTTAACATATGCTTTCGTTTGTCTAAACGCCGTGAGGGGACTATTCCAAGTGGGCAGTGTTATTCTCTATGTAGGGTATATAAGTCGATTAATCGATGCATTTAAGAGTTTTTCCTCAAATATTGCAATGTATAAAATGAATCTTCCTTTTTTACAACATTATTTGAAATTTTTTGATATTGAAAATACAATGACTAAAGGAAGAATGCATATTGATGCCCGGGGGAGTGGCAATTATGAAATAGAGTTTCACAATGTTTCTTTTAAGTATCCCGGTTCAGAAACCTTTGCAATTGAAAATCTAAGTATGATTCTGAATAATAAAAAAAGATTAGCCGTTGTTGGAATGAATGGGAGCGGTAAGACCACAATGATAAAACTACTTTGTCGCTTATATGATCCTTGCGATGGTAAAATTACCCTAAATGGAGTAGATATAAAAGAATATGACTACCTTGAATATATGGGGTTATTCTCTGTTGTATTTCAAGATTTCAAATTATTCTCGGTAGATCTAGGTCAAAATGTTGCTGCTGACTCCGTATATGATGAAAATAAAGTAAATAAATGCTTAAATGAAGCAGGCTTTTCAAAACGACTTGCAGATATGCCAAATGGGCTAAAAACCTGCTTATATAAAGATTTTGAGGAATCGGGCGTAGAAATATCAGGTGGAGAGGCTCAGAAAATTGCCTTGGCGCGTGCACTATATAAAGAGGCGCCATTCATAATACTTGATGAACCTACAGCTGCGCTTGACCCCATTTCTGAAGAAGAAATCTATATGAAGTTTAATGAAATTATAAATGATAAAACGGCGGTCTATATCAGCCATAGGCTTTCCTCGTGTCGATTTTGTGATGAGATAGCAGTTTTTCACGAGGGTAAACTGATTCAGCACGGGAGTCACCAAGAACTTGTGTCGATGAAGCAGGGTAAATATTATGAGATGTGGGCAGCTCAAGCACAATATTATACTTAACCTTATAAAGGCGGGTTATTGAGTGGATAAAAATATATATGCCGAATTCATAGCAAAAGCAGAGTTGAATGAAGTTCATAAGGTTCTTATCGCATCGGCAATACCATATGCAATTATTAAAGGAGAACCCCTATCTTTCCTTGCATATGGTGATTTTGCGTTAAGGAAAAAATCTGATATAGACATATTAATCGACAAAAATAACATAAAGAGATTTGAGTCCCAACTAGAGAATCATGGTTTTATAACGCAAAGTAATAGCAGAAAAGACCGCATTTTATATTTATCGAGTTCGCACCAGACATCCCCATGGATAAAAACTGTTAATAACCTAAATTTGAAAGTAGTAGTTGATATTAATTTTGACATCTTATGGGGTGAATATAACGGAAAGCGCATTGATATTCACGAGTTTATATCTGATGCAATTGATATGGAGATATATGGATTCAAAATCAAAACATTAACAGTGCTTAAATCCTTAATTCAGTTGATGTTACATCAATATAAGGATTTAAATTCTATATTTTTGTTAGCAACACGCAACAGCATAAAATATGATATGTTCAAGGATTTATACTATCTCTTGAAAAACAATGTTCATATAATTAAAGTTAGCGATTTATATAATATATCGTCTTGTTATCAAATAGTCCCTTATATCTACTATATGCTGTATTATACAAGGCTGTTGTTCCATGATCGTGTATTGGATGATTATATTGAAGCATTTAAAACACAAGAAGGAATTGATTTATTAAACTGCTATGGATTAAATGATTCTGAAAGACGAGAATGGAAATACAATTTTTCAACTCGTCTGAATAGCAAGAATGTGTATGAGCTAATCAAGAATGATTTAACCGAAAAGGATTTGATGAAAATTAATATTAACAGGAGAGCGTTTTTAAATGAATAATACGGATATTTTAGACAAGATATTAAAAATAGTAAATGATAATATAGAGAATAGTGAGGTTTCTTCTGATAAATTTGATGATGAATTATCCGCTTTAGGAATGAACTCAATTAGCTTTATACAAATTATTGTTTTAATTGAAGAGACTTTTAATATTGAGGTTCCTGACGAAAAGTTACTTATAACCGAGATGGGAACCATTAATAAAATGCTTGAAGTTATAGTGACGCTGATTGAAAATGATATCGATTAATTCTGGAGAGTGCCATTATGATAGAAAATACTGAAATTATATTTGATCAATTTCTAAACATTGATACTTTATCAGGAAATAATGATGATAATTTGCAGCGGAAGATATTTACTAAATATCAGCCCGCTCATTATCAGTTTTTAGAATATCTGTATCAGAGGTATCCTTTTAGTAATAACGACTGCTTAGTTGATTTTGGTGCGGGAAAAGGTAGGCCATTAATAATGGCGGCGTATTATGGC
>CAJFJP010000018.1:8469-30333 GCA_904384255.1 Candidatus Timburyella stercoris | reverse complement strand
GAAAGGAGAAAGATATGTCAAAGATAGCGATATATGCAGGGCACGGAGGAACCGACAGCGGAGCCGTGGGACAAAACGGCGAGCTTGAGAAGGATTATACTCTAAGAATAGCAACAGCCGCAATAAACGCACTTAACTCCGCCGGCTATGACACTATAACCAACCGCACCTCAGATATAAGCCGCGACATCGCTGCCGACGCAAACACCGCCAACAGCGCCGGCGTGGATTATGTCGCTGAAATACATCTTAATTCAAATGACGGCGCTCCTGCAACCGGCACAGAGGTTTATTACAGCATTACCGGCGGCAAGGGCAAGCAGCTTGCTCAGAATATACTGAACGAGATTACGGCCTTAGGATATAAATCGAGGGGTATAAAGACTAAGAAGGGGTCGTCCGGCAGGGATTATTTTGGCATAATACGGCGGACTATTGCGCCTGCGGTGCTTATTGAGGTATGCTTTATAAATAATCCGGACGGCTGCGGGCAGAGCGATAGCGTCTGGCATAATGAAGATGTATGGAGAAAATGCTGCCGGCGATACTGATCAGGGAAGCGGCACAGGCAGCGAACAGACAGCTCCGCCCGAAGACAATGTACAGACACCCTCCGGCGACGGGACTGATACAAACGGCAAAGAAGCTCAGGTGCGCAAGGCTAAGACAGCGGAATTGCAGCAAATATTAAATGAATGGTATGGAAGCGGGCTGAATGTTGACGGAATATGGGGGCCAAAAACAGCTGCGGCGTGCAATAATAATTTGTTAAAATATAAAAGCCCTATGATAAGGACAACATATGTAACATATACACAGCAGCTGCTGGGCGTAGCGGGATTTAGCACTAATGTAGATGGGGCATATGGACCCGATACCAAGGCTAAAGTTATTGACTTTCAGCGTTCTGCTTCTCTGTCTGTCGACGGTATTGTCGGCAAAAATACCACAAAAGCGTTGATCGACAAATTTGTCGAGATTTATAAAAATTTGTAGCTTATGGATAATCTTGTACTTTCCGACTGGCTTTATCTTATTTCCGCTTTAGGTGTAATTATCGCATTAATAGGAAATGTCGGCGGCATAATAAGAAACAGAAACAAAGAGGCTGCTAGATTAGCCGGAATGGAAAAGGATATTAAGCACATACGTGAAAAAGTCGATATAAACGATGTTACAATGAAGTCAATTGACTCAAAAATGGATGGCATTGATAAGCGCCTTGTTGCTGTAGAATCCAGCACCAGACAGGCTCATAAGCGAATTGACGAATGGCGCAGCCTTCTGTAATTGCTTTTAATTTTTATTGGGTCCTTATATTTTTGCAATTAAAGCTTTACACATAAGCTTTCTTCCAGCCAAAGCCAAATATTTAATCTTTTAAAGCTTATATTTATTTGTTATAAAAAATATATTTTATTGCTTTTTACTTTTTGCAATGAAAAACAATTCTGTTTACAGCAACAAATCCCCCTGTTATTGTTAGAATTAAGTTTTTCTAAGGCAGTTACTAAAAAACGAGCGGCTAAGCAGCCGCTCGTTTTGAATTTTATGCTATTTTTAATCATTTACCCACAAGCTTTACTATAATTTATTGTGCAAAAAGGGCCGCCTCAGCCGTTTCATTCTTTATTAAAAAGAAAAATTATATCTTACCGACAGTTTATAGCTTTTATTAAGCAAAATAAAGATAACAGGTAAAGCAATGTCCCTTTGCGGTTGTGGTGCAAATAATGCCAATAAAAATTCTACGCTTATAACATAATTTCCCATATTATTAATTGTACTTAACCCTTACCTTACCAGAGTAATATAGAAAAGATTTCATCACTTTTCAGTCTGAAAAACTCTCACCAAACGCACAAACGGCAAAAAGTACACAAAATCTATAAAAGACCATATGATGAACAGACTAAGCTCAAAAGCTAAACAGCATACTTTTTAATAAAACCGTCTGTTTAAAAATATTAACAATATAAATCAGAACATTCTTAATTAACAGAAATTATAATTTTAAAAAAGCCGTTTTTATCAACAGCAATTTTATCTGCCGATAAACTGAGAAAAGATTACTCAGTAAAAGCACAGGTCGGTAAGTGTAGAATATCGGCAAAATTCCACTGTGCACACAAAAATACTCCGGCCAAAGGAAATAAGCAGAATTAATCAAAATTAAAATAATAAGACAAAACAGCTTATCGGCAAAAGCAAAGCTGTGCTTTTATAATTTCGATTTAAAATATCCCCTTTAAATTTGATATTTCTTTATACGCTTTACCGTCTCCTCAGCAAAGCCAGCATATATGCTTGCGCCTTTTTCAATATATTCTTTATTATCTTCTTTGCCGCATATCATAGCAAATACGTTGCCTATGGCGCGTTCTTTTTCTTTTCCGCGCTTTAATGCAAGATAATAAAATGACAGCTCTCCTGCTGAGCATATGTCATTATACAAACGTTCATCTTCCTGCTTTACAGCCTCTAAAAAGGAATTGAGCGCTACATTGCTTACATTTTCATTGCGAACATTGTCCTCTATAGAGCTTATTGCTGAAAAAGACAGCAATATTCGTTTATTATACGC
Source organism: Candidatus Timburyella stercoris (assembly GCA_904384255.1). Lineage (GTDB taxonomy): Bacteria > Bacillota > Clostridia > Oscillospirales > Acutalibacteraceae > Timburyella > Timburyella stercoris. The sequence goes on along the minus strand of CAJFJP010000018.1, from coordinate 27,749 downwards.
ATCCGCATCATTGTCGTCATATGCGAAATCGTCGCTGTCAAATAAAAGAGACACAAGCTCGCGGCCAAGGTCGTGCGCCTTAGCCAGTACTCCGCTTTCTTTCTCTGTAAACAGATTATCTGCTATTTCTTCTATGTCTTCTTCCGGCTGCATTTCCCTTGACGGGCGACTGCCGGCTATTTTCATGTCTCTGTCCATTTCATCAAAGACCATAATTATTTCTCCTGTCTCTCTTTATATTCCCTCAGTGCTTTCGCAAACTGGTCAGGGCAGGACGTTCCCTTATGTCCACATTCTATTCCCGACAGTTTTTCTATTACATCATCTATTTTCATGTCCTGCGTTAGACGTGCTACGCCCTTCAAATTGCCGTTGCATCCGCCGGTAAATTTTACATTTTTTATTATATCGCCGTCTATTTCTATCTCTATCTCCCTTGAGCATACACCGAAAGGCCGATATTTTATTACGTCCATAAACATCTCCTATTATTATAACTATTTTATCACTTTATTATAAATATCTTTTAAGTTTAGTATTAAATTTTCTAATTTTATTTGCCTTATCTGACCGATGATATCTTGCCAAGTAAAACAAATTGACCAATGCATGCATAAACTGAGATATCAAAGCAGCTCACCAAATGCACCGCTTAAGCTGTTCCAAGACAGCTACATCTGACATGCTCTGCAAATAAAGCGTTCAAACTCGCTGTCAGGAGTCGGGCACATGCCGACCTGTGCAGGCCTTGATGTAAACATCCCATGAAAATCGCTGCCGCCTGTCTTGATTAAATTATATCTGTCGGCAATTTTTTCTATGCGCTCGCTGTCGCCCGGTCTGTTGCGGGAATGCCACACCTCTATTCCGTCGATATATCCTCCCGCCGCAAGCTCCTCTGCCAAATCAAAGCTGTTATATACCGGCGGATGTGCTAGTACTATCATCGCCCCAGACTCACGCGCTGTTTCTATAACTTTATATGGGTCGGGATATATTATTTTCTCTGTAAGTATTCCGCTTTCGCTGTTGAGCAAATAATTAAAATCCTCTCCAAATATCGATGTGCAGAAGCCCGCATCCATCAGCGCTTTCATTATGTGCTGCTTATATATTGATCTTGACTTTTCAGCGCGTTTATAGAAAAATTCTTCACCTATTGAAAAATGCTCTGCCGCACGTTTTATCATTATTTCGCCGGCTGCGCGGCGGTCAGACAATATTTTATCGCAGAGAGACGCCAACGGCCTTTTATCTTTCCACATGTAGCATAATATATGCACCCTGCGCTCACGTTTATAATCATACGCCGACATTTCTGCGCCGGGTATTATGTTTATGCCGCCTATCGTTTCTTTCCCTTCATATAATGTGTCGTGGTCGGTTATTGCAACGGATTTAAGACCTGCATATTTTGCAAGCTCAGCTATCTCCTCTGCCTCCATGCTGCCGTCAGACAATACTGTATGTATATGAAGATCCGTCATATTAAGTCATCCCTAAATAAAATAGCTCTAATTAATTTATATATGCTGATATATCCTCTTTATCTGTACATTTATATCAAAAGTCTTTCTGTTTATTAGTATAACCCCTTTAATAAAATTCGGCAATAGAATATTATGCAATTTTTGGTATTTACTAAATTAAACTTTTGTACTATAATATATCAGCATAAAAGAGTTTTCTACTTATAAAAGCGCTGCTTAATGCAGCCAGAAAGGTCTGCTAAATATGAATGAGAAAAACAATTCACTGCTTCCCTTTACCGTTATCGACCGGAGGTATAACACGGGAATAAAAAGTCCGCCGACAGTTTTGTGCGAAGCTAATTCCATTGACGATATGCTGAAAGATATGGTGCTTCCTTCTACTGTTATAGTGTATGTGGATGATATGGGAATATGCTATAATAAAGACGGTTCTGTGGTGCTGGGCAGTCTTTACGATGTTTGCTGCAAAATAGCCTGCAAGGTGCTTCTTACAGTATATGTCCGCAGCGAGGCGGCGGCAGATTTTGTAATAAGCTTCTGCAAGCAGTACAGCATTACCGATATATCTGTTATGTCAGATAATATGGACCTTGTTAAAAAAATGCGTGAGGCGCTTCCCACCGCCCGCGGAGTTATAGATTTTCGTGCTATGACGGAAATTAAAGAGCCTATAAATATAGTTTACGCCGTTAACTCACATCATGCTAAAACCGCAGTTATAAACGGCAGCATAGCTTCACGTCCACTGCTGAGATATCTTCAGCAGCGTATGATTACTGTGTTTTTATTTGATGATTCAACATCAAACACCGAACTTCACTGCATAATACAGTATGGTCCAAACGGTATTATTACTGCTGATGCAGATAAAATACGTGTGGCTTACGAAACTTATCCGATAGAAAACACTATAGTACGTCATCCGTTTATAATAGGCCACCGCGGCATTCCGGATCAGGCGCCGGAAAACACCATGCCGAGCTTTAAGCTCGCCGTCGAATGCGGTGCCGAAACGCTGGAAACGGATATACACGTCACATCGGACAAAAAGCTCATTATAATGCACGACGATAATTTCGGACGTACATCTGAAGGCAGTGAGCTTGTTCGCGAAATGACTTTTGATAAGCTTACTCATACTACTGCTGATAAGCTGTGGAAAGGTACTCAGTACGAGGGTGTGCTTATTCCTTCTTATGAGGAGTTTCTTGAGTTTAACAAAAATAACGACTGTGTACTTTTTGTAGAAATAAAGGAGAACAACCCTGAAATAGTCGATAAATTCCTTGAACTTACCGACAAGCATGATATGCGTTCACATGTGTGCGTAATTTCTTTCTTTACTGAGATGCTTCAGTATCTGCATAAAAAGGCACCGGAAATATCGCTGGGCTTTTTGTGGCTCATAATAGCCCCTGATCAGGAGGCTATGAACGTTTGCGAGAGCCATATAAATCTTGCAACCGAAAATTTTGCATGCATGGATCTTAATATAAATAGGACAAACAGGCTTTATTATGAAAATCTTATGCACCGCGGGCTTACCGCATGGCCGTGGACTTATGAAAATCCTCCGGGAGCCGACAATTTATACAAAGAGTATTTTTATGTTATGGGCGGTATGACTACCAACAACTGCGAGTGGACCGCCAAATATCCTGTAGACCTGACATCGGAAAAGTCGGTTTATTCTGTTCCTAAGGGACAAAGCATAGATATAAAAGGCTTTGTTACAAATCGACTTAAGAACCGTTCACTCGCCGACTGCAGCCTTTTTGTAATTGATGGAAGCGAATATGTCTCTGTTGACGGCTGTAAAGCAACCGGCGTGCAGCCGGGTAAAGCTTCTATAATACTCCGCCACACATTCCCGTTCGGAGATTACAGCATGACTATTTACTCGGTTCCGGTTGAGATTCTTGTAACTGAGGCGCCTGCACAGGATTAAATTTTCCTAATTATATAATTTATATATTTAATTATCCCGGCTGACTTAATCAGCCGGGATTTTTCTGTTGCTTTATCAAAAAAATTTACTTCTTATACCAGAATTAGGCAAAAAGTTTTGGCAAAAGGATTGTGGGCTTTTGCTTTACAAAATCATAAAAATTAACAGTACATCTTGCAAGATACCGGTATCCAATAAAATCTGTTTAAAGTCGGCCTGGAATGTGATACTATTTGCGGCTCTGTACAGTACATAGCGGATGGTGAGGCTCGACTTTTTCAAAGTGCCGGTAAGCAAAAATTTTGACTTTGTTCCTGCGCCCTGTTATACGCTTTGCATGTTAAGCTGTAACAAAAATACGCTGCTTGCCCTATAATTATGCCTGCAATATCTGCCGGCAATACGCCATTCTTTCAGTGGCGCAAGACGTCACAGCATCATATCCTCTCACACAGCACAGCGGCATGACATGCAAAGCTCTGCTGTTCAAGCTGTTAATTTGTTCTGTCCTCCACGCAGCACATAGATGTCTAACACACATCGGCTTGGTTTTTTCCCAATTAAAATGGCACAGCAGCATCTGTGCAGCGCTACTTAAGCTCTACGACGGTTACGCCGCTTTCGCCCTCGCCGTATGTGCCAAGTCTAAAAGATTTGACATGCTTATTTGTCCGCAGATATTTTGTAACTCCGGTACGCAGTGCGCCGGTGCCCTTGCCGTGTATTATCGTTACCGTTGTAAAGCCGGAGAGCACACAGCTGTCTATAAACCTGTCCATGTCGAGTATGGCGTCCTCTACCGTCTGCCCGCGTATGTCAAGCTCCATATTCGACGTCTTAGTCACCTCTGCCCGCTTGCCGCGCGATATGCTCCTTGGTGATGCCTGCTTATTCTTTTCTTCCGTAAGGCGTAAATTATCAAGCGGCACGCGCATTTTCATTACCCCTGACTGGACAAGCGCCCACTTTTCCTTTTCCGGCGCCTCCAGCACAATGCCGCTTTTGTTTATGTCCGCTATAACAACGCTGTCGCCCGGTTTTAATGCGCGCGGCAGTATGTATTTTTCCGAAATCTGCCCTGTCACAGGGTCAGCGGCGTCCTCCAGCCTTCCTATGCCGGATTTTACCGCCGCACGCGCCGCACGCAAAATATCTGACGCCGGCGCCTCCCTTTTCTTCAGCTCCTCTAATTCGTCCAGCAGATTTATTGCTTCATTTTTGGCCTTATCGACTATATTCCTCGCCTCGTCCCGCGCCGACGCTATTACTTTTTCCCTTTCCTTTTCAAGCTCGCGGCGGCGGCTGTCGTAATCTGAGCGCATGTCCTCAAGCTCGCGGCGCAGTTCATATACCTTACCCTGCTCCTTTTCCGCTTCAGAACGCGCGCTTTCCAGCGCCTGCACCACGCGGTCGAATCGCTTGTCCTCTTCAGATATCAGGCTGCGGGCATGACTGACTATTGCGGGGGGCAGTCCAAGCCGCTCTGATATTGCAAAGGCGTTTGAGCGGCCCGGCACGCCTATCAAAAGCCGGTAGGTGGGCTTTAAAGTATTTACGTCAAATTCGCAGCTGGCATTGCCTACGCGCTCAGTGTCGAGGGCATAGGATTTAAGCTCAGCATAATGCGTAGTTGCGGCTGTTTTGCTACCGACGCCTTTTATATATTCCAGCACTGACACCGCCAAAGCAGCCCCCTCCGCAGGGTCAGTGCCGGCGCCCAGCTCGTCTAAAAGAACGAGCGAACGCTTATTAGCCAACGATATTATATTTATTATATTCGTCATGTGCGAGGAAAAGGTAGAAAGCGACTGCTCTATGCTCTGCTCGTCACCTATGTCTACCAGCACATTTTCAAAAAATGATACCTCCGATTCATCATCCGCCGGTATCATTAGTCCGCACATGGCCATAACAGCGAGCAGGCCTATTGTTTTCAGTGTCACCGTCTTGCCGCCGGTATTGGGTCCGGTTATTACCAGTGTGTCGTAATCTATGCCAAGACCTACAGTTACCGGCACTACGCGCTCTTTGTCTATAAGCGGATGCCGGGCGCGTTTAAGCATTATGCGGCCGCGATTGTTAATCTCCGGACGCACGGCCTTCATGTCATATGCCAAGTTTGCGGCGGAGAATATCACGTTAAGCTTTACAAGAGAATTGTAACTGCTTATAATGCTGTCGGCAAATTCACCCGCCTGTGCAGAAAGGCCGGCGAGTATTCTCTCTATCTCCGCTTTTTCGGCGTTTTGCAGCACACGTATCTGATTATTCATCTCCACTACCGCCATAGGCTCAATAAACAATGTCGCGCCTGATGCGGACGTGTCGTGCACTATGCCGCTGACGCTGCTTTTATACTCCGATTTTACGGGTATGACATAGCGTCCGTCTCGTATGGTCACTATAGCGTCCTGCAGATATTTTACCACCGACGCCTGATGTATCATGCTGTCCAGTTTGTCCTTTATGCCGGAGGAGGCAGAGCGTATTTTGCGGCGTATGTCCGCAAGCTGCGGAGATGCGCTGTCCGCCATTTCGTCCTCAGACAGTATTGAGCTGGTAATAAGCTCTTCAAAATATTTATTCGGCACAAGCTGCGCAAAATACTGCGATATGCTCATGTCCTCAAGCTCGGCGGCGTTCTGCGACCACTCGGCAACCGACCTTACGGCGCGCAGCAGAGACGCAATACCCAGCAGTTCGCCCATGCTGAGTACTCCGCCCGATGCCGCCTTTCTCAGCTGATGCGCGACATTTCCCATACCGCCGAACGACGGTGTGCCGTGCCGAGCTTCAAGCGTGTATGCGTCAAAGGTAAGCTGCATTCGCTCGCACTGCTCCTCCTCGCTTTTGGCGGGACGCAGACCCAGCGCTGCTTCGCGTGCGTCTTCGCAGGCTGTATATCCGGCTAAGCGCTCAAGCACCTTGTCAAGCTCCAGCGCCTTTAAATGCCGGTCAAGCTTATTCATAGTTTATCCTCCATAAAAGCGTTTTCTGTTTTTATTTATTCATATTTGTTAATGCCTGCATTGGCATAGTCATATATTGCCGGTTTGCCTCTCATGCAGACTGGGGTATGGATTTTAATTATCCAAAAATGCCGCTTAAATAGTACTGCAATACCAATCATATAATTCCATTTTTGACCGAATAGTAAAAATCTAACGTTTTATATGTCCTATCGGTCTGGGAAAGCAGATATTTTTCCGTTATATCCGATAAAAATTCAAGCCCTTCACTTTTAAGGGAAAAAGCGAATATTTTCGTCATATCGGAATAAACAATATGCCGCATCGCCGCCAATACTCCGGCCGGCAGCTCCGTATATCCGCCTGCCGCCTTACCGGAATTTGTAATGCAGTCGCTGCAAAGCAGATGCCCGTTTACTTTGTCAAAGTACATCTTTGCCTTTTCATACTCACCGCAGGCAGAGCAGGCCACTAAATCAGGCTGATAGCCCGACAGGCACAGCAGGCGCAGCTCGGTTACCGCCTTTATCAGAGCAAGCGGACGGCTGCCCTTTACTATATTATAAAACGAGCGCAAAAGCAGCTCTACATACTCCGCTGCCGGTTCCTCCTGTGGTGACAGCGCCATAAATATCTCGCAAAAATACTGCGCCAGCGATAGCTTTTCAATATCCCTTCGGATGTCGAAAAATACCTCTATTGCCGACGCTTCGTTTACTATATATGTATCCTTATTTTTAAACAGCGTAATATTGGAGTAGCAAAAAAGGCCTGTTGCCGAAGCATTTTTGCTGCGCAGCCTTTTGGCGCCGTTTACAAATGCATTTATTGCTCCCCTGTCCTTTGTAAGTGCGGTTATTACGCGGTCATCTCCGCTTATATTCTTCTCCCGTATTATTACTGCGTCTGTCGTCAGCCGCATTTTTAGCTTCCTTTCCCGTCTGCACCATGTCTCTGGTACAGCAGTATGACAAATAGTCTATTACCGATCCTGTCTGCAAAAATTTATTCCAAGCTTTATTTTCGTCGTGCATATTATTACCTCTTTTCACCGCTGTTAAGAGTGTTTGTTTTTACAGTCAATTTATCAGAGGTAATATGCGCCTCAATTTCCATTATTTTTATGTATATTTTATTAGTAAGCTAATAATCGTCGTCGCACATTTATTTTATAATTACTGAGATAATTTATGCAAAGCTGGTGCAAAGTCTTACTTTTTCTCGTGCTCGAATATCAAATCTATCGTTTAAGTATAGCCGCCCTTGTTTTGATAAACAGGAATACAGTCAGCATAACACTAGCCCAATGCCGCGCGACGGCTTATTATTTCTAAGCGTTCCTGCTAAGCTCCTTTGCTGGCTGACAAATAAACATCATGTACGCCTTTTTGTTAGTATCACGCCCTTATACAGTCGACATCCTGCATCTGCACGCGCCTGACGGCGCTCACAGATTATTCAAAACCAAACGACCTTATAAGTCCTTCTCTGTTTCGCCAGTTTTCCTTTACCTTGACCCACAACTGAAGATTTATCCTGCAGCCAAAAAAGCCCTCCATATCGCCTCTCGCCATCGTGCCAATACGCTTAAGCATGCTGCCGCCCTTGCCGATTATTATCCGTTTATGACTTTCTTTCTCGCAGTATATGTTAGCCTCTATGTCTATTATATTTCCGCTCTCACGCTCTGAAAAACGCTCGGTGCATACAGCAATACCATGCGGAATCTCCTTATCCAGCAGAAGCAGCATTTTTTCGCGTATAATTTCCGCAGCCATTACACGCTCCGGCTGATCAGTCAACGCGTCATCTGGAAAATAATGCGGACCGGGCTTTGCCTCTTTCAGCATGTAATTAAGCAGTATATCCACGCCATCGCCGGTGAGAGCGGATATCGGAAGTACCGCTTCAAAATTAAAGAGAGTGCTATACTCAGCTATCCTGCCAAGCAGTTCTTCCTTGTTCTCTATTAAATCTATTTTATTAAGAGCAAGATATGCCTTTATATGCCGTTCTTTAAGCCGCTCTATAATCTCAAGCTCTGCAGGCGATACGCCTGAACCGGCATATGCGACTAAAATACAACAGTCTACGCCCGACATGCCCTCGCTGACAGCTTTGACCATGTGCTCGCCAAGATTTGTTCTCGGCTTATGCAGTCCAGGTGTATCAAGAAACACAAGCTGTGTCTCTCCTTTTGTCAGTACACCCATTATGCGTGTGCGTGTCGTCTGCGGCTTGTCCGTCACTATGGATATCTTTTTACCACACATATAATTCATCAGCGACGATTTCCCTACGTTCGGACGCCCTACTATGCTTATAAATATAGATTTTGGTTCTTTCATCTGCCCTCCGTTTTGCCGTTTTAACAAATTAACTCCCGTTTATTCACAATATTCAACATGCGGCCTACATATTGCTGCCTGCGTTATATCATTAAACGGCTGCGCTTTCTTTTACTGCATATTTAAAGTACAGATAGCTAGACAGCCGCTGATTAATTTCTCAAATGCCGCACCGGTTATGAGAATATTCCTATGTCAGATGTCAGTCTGAAACAACACAGCGCCACTAAAAATTAAAGCTATGCAAGCAAGTCTCAAGCTAAGCCGGCATTTAATGCAATCGCTGGCCGCAGAGATATTACTACATCAGGTAAGTCTGACAATTATAAATCCTCCGGCCCGGTTAAAATTGTTCTCGGCAGGCCAAGCATAGTCATTATGTTCTCTTCCTTTTCTCTCATCTTTACTGCATCAAGCTTGGCTTCGTGGTCGTAGCCTAAAAGATGCAGCATGGCATGTACTGTAAGATATCCTATTTCGCGGCGGAAAGTATGCCCATATTTGCGCGCCTGTTTTATTGCAGTCGGCACAGATATCACAATGTCTCCCAACATCTTCGCACCTGTTTCCGGGTCTACATCATACTGCCCGTTCTCGCCCATGGGAAAGGACAGCACATCTGTAGGCATGTCCACATTACGGTGCTTTAAATTTATCTCTCTTATCATCTCATCATCTACCAAAGTTACACTCACTTCCCATGCGCCAGTGAGCTTTTCAAGCGTAATTGCTGCGTTGCAGCATCTCCTTATCAACATGCGTGTACCTGTAGGAACTTTCACCTTTTTCTGTTCATCTGTTATTTGTACCTTTACCTTATCCACGCTGTCTCCCCCTTTCATAATATTTCTCATACGCTTTAATTATATCCTGCACAAGTCTGTGCCTTACAACATCCTTGTCCGTCAGTCTTATTATAGAGATATCATCTACATTTTTCAGTATCTTTACTACCTCTACAAGCCCTGACTTTTTGCCCTCGCCCAAGTCCATCTGCGTTATGTCGCCGGTGACTACCATTTTGGAATTAAATCCCAGACGTGTAAGGAACATCTTCATCTGCTCCTGCGTCGTGTTCTGAGCTTCGTCAAGTATTATAAAGCTGTCGTCCAGCGTCCGGCCGCGCATATATGCCAGCGGCGCTACCTCTATTGCGCCCTTTTCCTGATATTTCTGAAAGCTTTCGGCGCCCAGCATATCAAACAGCGCATCGTAAAGCGGCCGAAGATATGGATCGATTTTTTGCTGCAAATCACCTGGTAGAAAACCCAGCTTTTCTCCTGCTTCTACCGCCGGCCGCGTAAGTATTATGCGGCTTACGCGCTTTTCTCTAAACGCTGCCACTGCCATAGCTACCGCTAAATATGTTTTTCCTGTGCCCGCAGGGCCTATGCCAAATACTATTGTATTATTGCTTATTGCCTCTATATATTTTTTCTGTCCCAGCGTCTTAGGCTTTACCGGCTTGCCTTTTGTTGTTATACATATACAGTCACTGCCTGAAAGTTGTGTCAGCTCACCTTCCTTGCCGTCCTCAAGCAAAGATAAAACATATCTTACGCTTTGCTCGCTTATAGTTTCGCCGCGCGATATCATCTGCATCAGCGTTGTTACCGCGCGGGTGGCAGCACTTACATTGTCCGGCTCGCCTGTTATTTTTATCTCATTCCCGCGAAGAAATATTGATACATCCAGTGCTTTCTCTATTTGTTTAATGTTTTCATCAAAATTCCCAAACAATCCCAACGTTGCTTCCATACTGCTTGTTTCAACAGTCGCCTCTGTCATACATTCTCCTTTTTTATCAGGTGCTATATAATTCTTATAACTTTTTGTAACATCTATACATATTTTAACTCATTCTGTGTCATTTATCAATATGTTTTCCTCAACTCCTATATTCTCTCTACATAGATATTTTACTGTCAATATAAGACCTTTTTCGTCATATTGTACAAATTCTTGTCTTTCAAGTATTTCCGCGCTTTGATATCTCGATTTTTCCATCCCTTCTATCTGCTGACGTGCCTGATTTAACGCCTCATCTTCGCTTAACGTCACGCCAACGTTTTCTACGAAATAGAATTTGCCGGTGTTGATTTTTACCGGCATGTTTACACCACCGATATTCATTGTCCAACTGCTTAGTTCTAGCTCATATTCATCTTTTTCGGTACTCAAGTAAAGGGGAATTTCCATTCCTAAAAATGTAAGCACTCGCTTTGTTTTTACCTTTCCAGTGCGCACCCTTTTAATCTGATTATAATCGACTCGCACGCTAATTTCGCTTTCCGTCTCAGCAAGCACGCTGCCAGAGGCACGCAGAAAGCTTGCTGTTCCATTTAGGTGGTCGACTACTCCACTTATAAGTAAGTCTCCCTTAACAACGGCATCACCTTCTTTTACATTTGACAAGCCTTTGTAAACGTCTATGCTGACTATTCTGCCGTCGCTTTTAGCCACTATGTTGCAGGGAGTATCATCTTTATTCGTATCTGTAGGCTCTGCTTCGCTTACTTCTATTACAGCGCTGGTTCCGTTAAGATTAATCGCCGCCCATGACAGCTCCGGCATGCTCAGCAGCAGCTCGTGCCGGATTTTTTCTGTATCTATATCATCCCGGCGGACGCCCTCGGTCATGCCTAAGTTTTTCAGTACTGACTGTATTTCCGCCGTCTCTACTCTATTATTGCCCTCTATTTGTATATTCCAAACAGAAAGCGAAAGTGTATATATAAGCACTGCGGCGACGACTGCACCGGCAAATAGTCCGCTGCGAGCTCTAAACTTGCGCAATATAAATGGTAGGCCGTATCTGCCGACTACACGCGGGCGCATTGATGTTTTTTTCGATATCCTACGCAGCTTTTTATAATCTCTTGCCAATATATATGCGACTATTTTTTCCTGCTTTTTTATTATTCCCCATATTTTTATGCCATTATATGAGCAAAGGTTAATAAATCGCTCACAAAAGACTCCTGTCGCTTCAAATTTTGCATACCCCAGCAAAAACCTTAAAAGGCGGATTATAAACATATTTTTTCCCTCTGTCTGCATTATTAGTTTTTTATAAAAATTTTTACATCTGTATTTATTTGCAGACGTCAGTGCATAACAGATTATGCCGGCAGTATATATAATTTAAAGCTGCTATGCCATTTTTATTAAACTGCGATATTAGGATTAGGCAAAACTTGTCTGGCGGCGGGTGCCAAGTCTTAAAAAATCTGCACGAAGTAATATGCACAAGTATCTCCATTAAATTGACAAGATGCATATAAGGCGGCGGAGCAAAAGCCGCCGTTTATGCATAGAAGTATACCGGAAGAAGGCTTTGCCGCACGAGCAAGTGCAAAGCACAGTGAGTTATACCGGACCACAGCACAAATAAGCTAAATTTTCCGGCCATAGAGTCTAGCCGCCACAGTTTGCCCTTTTTTACTTCTATTTTGCAAATATATTGATTAGCTCTCATAGACTATGTTAAAATTTCTTCCTATGCTTCGTCTGGCAGATAGCAAAAAGCACTGAGCATAGGAATAGATTAATAATCAAAACAAATTTCTGCTCCGGTCCTGAATTGATATAAGTCTGCGGTCGTGAACAATTAAATCACAAATTATTTTAGCTGTGTGTAGCTTATTTTTTATTTAGAGCGTTAATTTTCAAACTCTACGCTTACTATAAAACCTTTTACGGCGGCGTAGCCTGGCGAAAGCGACTTTATCTCCAGCTCGCTGCCGGTAAATCTTATTATTGAGCTGCCAGTACTCAGTCTTATTTTATCATCGCTGTATTCAAGTACTCCCTTGCAGCCCTCTATTGTCGCCTCTCTGTTGGACGAAAGTACTATCTGCGCACCTTTTGTAAGTGTACCGGCAGGTATGTCTAATGCTGAGCTGAGACTTTCAAGTGCACCTAACATCGCCTCTTTCTTGCTTTTAGGCATAATGAACCCCCTTTATATGCCTGCAGGCCGGCAGCTCTTTGTCAGAATATATTTTTATATTATACTTTTGCCGCCTGCTGTTTTTAAGAAATGTCTAACTATTTGAAAATTTATCTTAAATTTTATCTGCCCATTTAAAGCAAATATTATTTGCATATTTGAGCAGCTTAAATCGCAGCTTTAAATCTTTTCGGCTTATACTGCATTTTGGCCTTAAATTAAAATATGATTTATTTATTATAAAAATAACTATCAAGCATATATATTAATAGCTTTGAAATAAATGAGCCACATTCTTTTAACGCCGTTAAGCTGATATTTTTTAATTATATGATTTATCTTATAATGATGCAGACCGCTTTAATGAAAATATTTCTTACAATAAGCTTTTAAAAACTCCTTTACCGATATATTTGCTGTAACAGTAAAAGCTAAATGCTCGTCTTGTACTGGCTATATAACTATAGTTGCCCATAAAACCGCTTGTACCATGCGCTCAAGGCTCTACTGTGCCCAAGCCTTAAAAGGAGTGCTGTCAGCAGTTCCTTAAAGCAATACTTTTTTGCATTGCATCCAGTTACAATGACTTATAAGTTTGGCTAAAGATGTCGTTATAATCAGCGTTTTGGTGTCAAAAGCATTGCCGACAGTTATGCGCCGGCCGGCGTCTTTGATATAGATTATATATGGGCCAAGGATAAAATAATTATATGCGCAAAATGAAAATGGAGGATTAATATGATATCTGCTTCAATAAAAGCAAAAGCCCCGCTTTACATAGCCGCGGCAGCCGTTATAAGCTTTGGTATATGCCTTTTTACTCAGGGTGCATCGGCGCAGAGCGGGGCGTATGACGGGCTTATTATATGCGGTCAGATTATTATTCCGTCCCTGTTCCCGTTTATGGTGCTTTCTTCTTTTATAACAAGGTCGGGTATATCGTCGGTGCTGGGAAAAATATTTTCTCCCTTTGCAAAGCTCTTTCATATGCCGTCTGAAGCAGGACTGCCCCTTTTTTTATCGTTTATAGCAGGATACCCTGTCGGCGCATCTACCGCATCGCGTCTGCACAGTGACGGCGTGCTTGACAAAGACGACGCCTTTAGAATGATGTGCTTTGCCGTGTGCGGCGGACCGGCTTTTATTATTAAGGCTGTAGGTCAGGGCATGCTTGGCAGCACTAAGGCCGGCGTACTTTTATTAGCCGCTCATATTTCTGCCGCTGTTATTTTAGGAATTGTCTCCGCGATTATAAACTGGATAAAGTCAAAGCAAAAAATTAATAAGCTATATGCAGCCGGCCAAATCAATTTACAATACGACAGGCTGGATATGAAGCGCGGAAATATAAAAACAATTTCCAAAAAATCCAAAACAGAAGGTAAAGAGGGTAAATCAGTTGCCAATGCTTTTGTAAAATCGGTCCACGACAGTTGTATGTCCATGTTTCCCATATGCGGCTGCGTTATAATATTTTCCTGCATACTCTCTATTATTACATCATTTAACCCGCCCGAATGGCTTAAAACATCGCTTGGATGCGTACTCGAGGTCACAACCGGATGTTTCAGTGCTGCTAAAGGCGGAAATCTTGCCTTTATTGCCGCCGTTCTTGGATTTGGCGGGCTTTCGGTATGCTGCCAGATCTTTTCCGCCGCTTCAAATATTAAAATAAACTACCTCAAATTTTTCGCCTATAGGCTTATGCATGCGTTTTTGTCCGCCGCAATAATGCTTGTGCTTCAGGCTCTCTTTCCCACAAGTATAGCAGTATTTGGCACTACAGACACCGCCGTTACTGTTATGCCAAGCTCCGCTTCTCTGCCGGCCTCAGCGGCACTCATTTTTATGAGCATAATTTTCTTATGCTCCACTTCAAAAGGAAGACTGGTGCTCAGGACAAAAAAGTGATATAATTATTTTGTAATTATGCATATATCTCCTTTTTATATTGAAATTTATGTATTGCCGCTTTATCAGCTTTGCGTCTCATATATTCCATATATAGTTTTAGCCGGCATAGTTGCAAATTAAAGCTTTACAGCGCTCTTGGAGTGATAAATATATGTCAAAGGTCTCTTTATACAACACTCAAAAGCCAGCCTGCGCATACTGCCGCTATGGTATACGTAAGGGGGATGTCGTTTTGTGCGAATATAAAGGTGTTGTAGATACAGCATATAAATGCCGCAGGTTCAGATACGATCCCATTAAACGTGTTCCGGCGGCGGCGCCAGTGCTGCCTGACTACAATGAAGAGGATTTTAGCATAGATTGATTATACGGTTAATATTTGTCTATTTATTTTTTAATACACAAAAAATCCACATCGAAAAACTTCGGTGTGGATTTTTCCTTTTTTATTATGCTAAATTTTTTTATAATAAATTTTTTGCGTAATTATTAATTCTGTGTAAAACACTCTATACCAAAAGCACAGCTTAGCCTATGTTATATTCCTACAGAATAGTTCGGTGCTTCCTTTGTAATAACAATGTCATGAGGATGGCTTTCTTTTAATCCGGCATTGGTTATGCGTACAAACTGTGCCTTCTCCTGCAGATCAGCTATAGTCCGGCAGCCGCAGTAACCCATGCCCGAACGCAGTCCGCCCATGAGCTGATACACTGTATCGGAAAGATTTCCCTTATATGGAACGCGCCCCTCAACACCTTCCGGCACAAACTTCGCATTTTTCTCCTGGAAATATCTGTCGCTGCTGCCGCTCTTCATAGCTACTATAGAGCCCATGCCGCGGTATACCTTAAATGAACGGCCCTGATAAATCTCTACATCGCCGGGAGATTCATGACAGCCGGCAAACAGTGAGCCTATCATAACAACATCGGCACCGACGGCGAGCGCCTTCACAATGTCGCCGGAATATTTTATGCCGCCGTCGGCTATTACCGGTATCCCTTTCTTTGCAGCTACACACGCTACGTCATATATCGCAGTGACCTGCGGCACGCCGATACCGGCGACCACACGCGTCGTACAGATAGAGCCGGGGCCCATACCGACCTTTATTGTGTCGGCGCCGGCGTCTATGAGCGCTTCGGCGCCCTCAGCCGTCGCCACGTTGCCGGCTATGAGCGTAATATCAGGGAATGCCGCCTTTACCTTTTTTACCGTATTTATCATATTAAGACTGTGGCCGTGCGCAGAGTCAAGCACCAGCGCGTCTGCCTGCGCTTTGACAAGCTCGCCGGCGCGCTCCAATACATCTGCCGTGCCGCCTATCGCCGCCGCGCACAGCAAACGACCGCTGCCGTCCCTTGCAGAGTTGGGGTACCTTACCGCCTTCTCTATGTCCTTTATCGTTATAAGGCCTTTTAAATAGCCGTTCTCGTCAACTAATGGAAGCTTTTCTATTTTATGAACGCTGAGTATCTCCTGCGCCTGCTTCAGCGTCGTGCCGACCGGCGCCGTTACTAAATTTTCCTTTGTCATGACGTCGTCTATTTTTACATTATAGTCCGTCATGAATCTTAAGTCGCGGTTTGTAATTATTCCCACAAGCTTGCCGTCGCGGCATATCGGCACACCAGATATCTTATATTTCGCCATAAGCTCGTTGGCTTCATATACATAATGCTCCGGCGTTAAGTAAAACGGATTGACTATTACACCATTCTCTGAACGCTTTACCTTGTCGACCTCGCTCGCCTGCTGTTCTATGCTCATATTTTTGTGAATGGCGCCGATGCCGCCCTCGCGCGCTATGGCAATAGCCATATCAGATTCCGTTACGGTGTCCATTGCCGCCGTCATAAGAGGCGTATTGAGAGTTATCGTCTTTGAAAGGCGGGTTTTTATGTCCGTCTCCTTCGGATGTATGTCCGCATACCGCGGTATGAGCAATACATCGTCAAAGGTTAAACCCTCTTTTACAAACTTTTCTTCAGCGTTCATGTTAACCATAATAAGCCTCCCTTTTTTATTCTTAAAATTATATATTAACTGTCCTTTGCAGCAGTCAACATAAATGCCGTCGCCTTTGTAGATTTATAATTTTTTGCTAAACTTTTTATAATAAATAAACTGCCCAGTCACTTCACTCGGAAATGATGAGCATATTCTTTATCGTCAAAGCACCTTTTACAGAGCATTTATTTTATAATTTTAGTATTTTTTCGATTATACATCAATATGTTTATCACGTCAAGCCATTGCCGGCATATTTTTATACATTTGCTGATTTTCTGCATTTTCCAACAATTTTTTTGTATTCGTCATAACTTATTAACGTATTTATCACTTCAAGCATCACTTTTGTCGAAAGCCGCTCCGGAAGTCTCAGCTCTGCTTTAAAACGCTTTCTGAGCTCAGCGGAGTCTTTCCTGCCGCAAAGTCCGTCCTCGTAAAAATCTGTCATGGTAACGCCGGCGCCGCTTACTTTTCTTTCTTTTATCGCTCCGGCCTGCTCCAGCGCCTCTATTATCATCTGCGTCTTTAAACCCTCAACGCCGAGCTTGCCCTCTGCCGACGGATGCACCTTACGCTTTTCCTTGCCGAATATATCCGGAATATAAACGTTTATAATTTTGTCCCCCGGTATTGCGGATTTTAAATATGACCTTATTTTAAATCCTGCCGCGTCAGAATCAGTCATTATTATAATTCCCGTCTTTTCCGCCAGACGTTTTATCATGCTAAGCTTCTGCTTATCCTTAAATATATTAAACCCGCCGGTTTCTATCACCACGGAATCTATAACAGATTTAAGCTTTATTTTATCGTATCTGCCCTCAACTATTACGGGCCTGTCAAGAGTTATCATATTCTACACCGCTTTTATCTGCCGTATAAGCGACATTATAAGTGTTTCCATTATTATATCCGCATCGACGCCAGAGCTTTTTATATCAGCGTCGGTATCCGCTATCGTTTCTATAAGCGAGCGTATTTTTTTGCCGCTTATGTTGCGGGCAAGACGCGCGGCGTTTTTGAGCTTCCAGCCCATTGCACCATAGCCCATGTCCGACGCTGCCTTTTCCATAGGCACACCCCTGTCCGACGCCGCTGCTGCACGGTATATATCGGCAAAGCCGCTCGATATTACCGAAAGTATTATTATATTTTCCACCTGCTCATATCTCAGGTTATTATAAAGCGTCAGCGCCTTTTTCGCGTCGCCCGACACTATTGCCGCCGTTATGTCGTAAACCGACGCCGTAACCGACACAGTACATATCTTATCTATGTCATCCCTTGTTATAACGTCATCGCAGTAAAGGCAGAGCTTGTCCACCTCGCTCAGTAATTGCTGCAAATCGTCACCGCAGCGCTGAACCATGTAATTGGCCTCAGACGTCGGCAGCGTGCGGCGCTGCTTTGTTGCTCTGTCGCACAGCACCTTTGCAAGCGACATGCCGGTCCGATGCTCCAGCAAAACAGTGCAGCCGCCCTTGTTTGCTGCCGAAATTATCGACTTTACCTTTGATGAGCGCTTATAGTCAAGCTCTACGGAATCAAACCAGAACACCGTAACGCCCATGTCCGGCGGCTCTGACAAAAAGGCTTTCATTTCCTCAAAATCAGGCTTTGCCAGTTTTTCAAAGTCAAGGTCGCATATAACATAGCAGCGCCCATTGCCGGAAAAGTCCGGCATCTGCACCTTGTCTAAAAAGTCAGATACATCAAAGTCCTCGCCGCTCAGCTTCTCCGTCTCGGCCGGAGAGGCGGCGGCTATTTTCTCAGCATAATACTGCTTTAAATATGCGTCCGGTCCGTAAAGCAGGTAAACCGGCTTTAAGCATTTGGATTTTAATTGTGCTCTTAAATTTTCCTCTTTTATTGCCGGCATGCTATACTCCCCGCCTTATCTTAAAATTGCCATTGTCCCGTATCTCTATTATCATATCATTATCAACCGTCGTATAAGCGGCTATACCCAGCTCTTTCATCCTGTTAAATACCTTATCCTCTATGCGCGCCGATGCTCCCACTATCACAGCCGCGCCGCTGTAAAGCTCCACCGACTGCGGAAACGACGCGCCGCATATCAGCACATCCGCCGGACTGTTTTCCGTATCCGCACCCGGCCCCGCTATTATCACAGATGCATCTCCTGCGTGCACTATAGAATAATTTTTGTCAGCATTGCAGCAGACATAAACATTTTCAAATATATCTATCCTGTCGTAGTCCGTCAGTTCAATTTTTTCAACTCCCTCCATGCTTAGAGAAGAGAGCGGCTGAGTCCCACTGTCGTCCGTCGGGCTTATGAGAATATTAGCATCAATCTGGCTCATTACCTCCGCTGCATTGGCGCTGAAATATTCATCCAGCTCAGGCACTATAACAGTATCTATCTCTCTTATTCCGCGCCGGCGCATATAGTCCTTGAGATTATAAACCGCAGATGCATCGCCGCCGCAGCCGATAAGCACAGATTTATTTCCTCGTGTCAGCATTACCATTTGACCCGAACCGGCGCTTATCACGCCTATGTGAGTGACGTCCTTATATATTATACCATAAGATACCATACCGCAAGCAAGAGTTATGCATGTCATTATGGCCGTCCATTTTATTACCCCCTTATGACGATGCAGTAAGAACGCC
>CAJFJP010000018.1:0-8442 GCA_904384255.1 Candidatus Timburyella stercoris | reverse complement strand
TAAGAACGCCAGGGCTATGAGTATAAGGGCGCCAGCAAGCCACAGATAAATATATCGATAAGTTGTGGGTATAGTTGCAAAAGGTATTTTTGCCATAATATGCGCTATCGCAATTATATACTTGGTCATAAGTCCGACTACTACCATGCCGGGATATACAATAAATCCGGTAAAGGGTATTGCCGATATCACCAGCAAAGAGGCAGCCAATACAAGCATCATAAGAGATATGTAGAGCGTTAAAAGATTTGTGAGTATACCTATAATCGAGATATATCCAAACTGCAGTATTGACACGGGTATCAGCAGCAGCGTGGCCGCAAGCGTCTGAGCAGTGGAAGAATAAAGCATCTTTACTATCCGGCGTGCTCTTTTGGATTTTGGAAGGTATGACTTGCGGAAAAATCTCGTGATAGGTCTTGTGAGAAGTATAAGGCCCAATGTAGCGTACGCCGACAGCTGCAGCCCGACATTCACCGCATTAAAGGGATTGATCAGACACATTATAATTACTGCGGCGGCCAGAGAATTGAGGCTGTCGGCCCGGCGGCCAAGAGTTAGACCCAATAGGTAGATTATATTCATTATGCCAGAGCGCACAACCGACGGCGAAAATCCCGTCACCGCCATAAATAGTACAAGCGGACCAATTGTTATAAGTGCTGATTTCCGCTTTCCAAAAAATTTGTGCAGCAACAAAAAGCAAAACTGCACTATTATTCCCATATTCTGACCCGAAACCGCCAGCTGATGATATATCCCGCTATCCCTGAAATCTGTCTTTACCTCTTCCGATATACCATCCGTTATATTAAGTGCCACCGAACTTACTATGGACGCCTCATTGCTTGGCAAATATTGATATATTTTATTATGCATATACCGTCGCAGCATTATTGCATAATAATACGGCGGACGATAGCCGTCGTCTTCAACCTCAGTCTGGGTGCCGCCGCTGATAAAGCCCGTTATATATACTCCGGAAGAATAGTTAAACGGTTTTGAGCTGTCGGACATAGCGTGAAATTCTACTGTGGTACTTATTTTATCGTATATGTCCGCATACAGCTTTGAATATGTATTTACCTTTATCTTTATTTTCTGCGGCGCTTTCTCATATCCTATGCTCTCAGTTTTAATGGTATATGTATATCTTCCGTTATCGCTTTCAATTTCGTCGACAATCCTGCCTGTAACAGGCAGCTTAAGCCCGTCAAGTATCTGCACCGGCTTTACAAAAATCAGCGTAAAGCCCACAAATATTGCTACAGCCGCTGCGGCCGAAAAAAGCGATATTGCATATTCCTTCCTCTTGCGAAACCTTTTTACCGACACTGCGACAATCCCGCCGGCCAGCAATATTGCTCCGCAGATTATCGACGCTGTAAGGCTTATATAATTAACGGCGATGAGCGACATAAAGAAAACCAAGCCTATAAGTGCAACAGGCCGTTTTATCATATTGCTCACCGCCTTCAGCTTTTATTTCAAGTTAACAAGCTATATACGCGTCTTTACATCTGTAAAATTAAATATTTGTATATTACCAATTTGCTTAATACTTAAGTTAAAACATTATTAAACTCATGATCCTCTGTTTAAACAGCATTTACATATTTTCACCAAATTATCTCTTATGCCGATAACTGAACGTACATTTTATCAAGCATCGCAATGGTGAGATACTTACCTAAATCTTTAATTCTGATTTTTGTGTACAGCGCTCTATGCTGTAAGCCTGTCCCGCCGACGCTTTTAAGCGCCGATGTGGCTCGCCTTTTTGGAAAACTTCTCTTATTGTACTGTACAACAGTTTTAACCGCTTTTGCTCTATTCGTCCTGCTTACGGAGCTGCGTATATGTAAAAATGCAGTAAATCGCCTGTATGGATTATTACCGCAAATTCAATAAATTTAAGCTGCCGTGAAATAAAACCAATATGCCGAAAATATGCCGTTAGCGGCGTCCTTT
The DNA here is from genome assembly GCA_904384255.1 of Candidatus Timburyella stercoris. Taxonomy (GTDB): domain Bacteria; phylum Bacillota; class Clostridia; order Oscillospirales; family Acutalibacteraceae; genus Timburyella; species Timburyella stercoris. Next base: position 6,471 of record CAJFJP010000018.1, on the reverse strand, counting down.
CAGCTTTTATCCCTTGGTGTGCATAGCACACCGGCGGCGCCAAAACAAAATCCATACCTGCTGCCGACATCTTAGGTTCAAAGCAATTTTCAGCGAGAAGGGTTTCGTACAGGCAAGATAAAAATTTTAACGCAGCTTGCTAAAAAAGAAGCCACTGAAAACCATATTGCGTTCGATATCCAGCAGCTTACACTAAATGCGAAAATATAAACGACATATCTGTTTTGGCTCACTTGCCGCATTTACAATCACGCATAAAGCGGCAAAGCCGCTTTATTTCCTCACCGCTGCGGAATTTTATCCATGTAAAGCTGCGGCGGTCTGTCAGAGTAATTTGCAATGCAAATAAATCATGCCGATGCAGCCGTGCCAAAGCACAGCCGCGGTTCTCGACGGCCTGCTTCAAAAGCACAAATGTCCCGTATCCGCTACTTGACCTATGCGCATAATTTTGGCCGCAGAAGCCCGCCCTTATCCTATTTATTAAAAAGGGGGAGCGGCTCTAAAAATATTATATCGTCCCTGTTTGCAGCGTCACCCTCCGCCAGCACAGCACAGGATGCAACAATATCTCCTCCAGCAAGCTTTACAAGCTGACGCACTGCTTCAAGTGATTCGCCCGTGCTTATAACATCATCTACAACCAGCACCCTGCGGCCTTCCATCATATTTGCTTCCGCTTCGCTTATATAAAGCTTTTGAACTCCCTCTGTCGTTATCGACTTCACATTTACGCCAACCGGATTGCGCATGTACAGCTTAACCTTTTTCCGGGCCACCACATACGGCTTGCCCGACTGCCTCGACATTTCATATGCAAGCGGTATGCTTTTGGCCTCCGGTGTTATTATTACATCAAAATCCGGCGCTTTTTTTAAAAGCTCCGCCGAAGCTGCTACTGTAAGCTCCACATCACCGAATATTATAAACGCAGCTATGTCTATCTTATCATTAATGCTGCAAAGCGGTAACTCTCTTTTAAGTCCCGCTATTTCCATAGTGTATGTCTTGTCCTTCATACATATCCCCCTAAATTATCTTCTCAGACATTTTTATGCCGCCAAGAAGATGAAAATGTATATGCTTTACCGTCTGACCGGCATCCTCACCACAGTTGTTTATTATCCTAAAGCCGCCGTCAAGACCGTTTTCTTTTGCAATTTTTGCCGCTACCTCAAAGACATGCGCTATAAGCGATGAATTGCTTTCATCTATCTCCAGCGCACATTCTATATGCTGTTTCGGCATTATCAGCGCGTGAAACGGTGTTTGCGGATTTACGTCCTTTATGGCTATTACCAAATCATCCTCATAATACTTTGTCGACGGTATCTCTCCGTCTATTATTCTACAGAAAATGCAGTCCATATCCGACACTCCTTTAAAAATTATAAGGCTGTTTCAATAAGATTTTTATATCTTCTCTGCTGCTATGGTCGCGCTAAATTTATATGCATAAGCAATGCAGTAAAATGGTGTATACATGCTCCGCCGTGAAATGGCGCTGATAAGATGGGCAGCTGTGCGGACACGTGCAGCTCTCAAGCAAATACTTCTCACCACCGCCGGTTTGCCGCCACGCAATTTTGGTTTTCACAGCAGCACTTCGGCGTACCTCCTACCTTACCTGCTCAATTACACATCATAATATTCAATTCACGACGAAAGGCCGTGTTACGGCGCCCCCTCTTTGCGGCCTTGAGCCGATACTTCGTCAAGCCATCGCTCTGTATTATACAATAATTAGGTGCATTGGCAAAAATTATTTAGATGTCTCTCTGAGCGCCTCCTCTGCCGCTATAAGCGCCTGCTGCACCTTGGAGGCATCCTTTCCTCCGGCCATTGCGCTGTCTGGCCGGCCGCCACCGTTGCCGCCGGCCGCCATTGCCGCTTTTTTCACAATATTCCCGGCGTGCGCACCCATTTCCACTGCTTGACTGCCGCATGCAGCCGCAAACGTTACTTTGCCGCCGGATACTGAGGCAATTATCACTACGGAATTTTTATAGTCAGACTTTATTTTATCACACATTGAGCGCGCTGCGTCAGGAGTTATGTCGGAAACAGCCGACGCAATAAACTTAAAACCGCCAATGTCCTTTGCCGATTTTATTATGTCGTCGGCCTGAGATGACGCTATCTGCGCACGCAGCTTTTCTATCTCCCGTTCCTGCTCTTTCATCTCAGACATTACCTGCGACGCTCTGCGTTCAAGGTCATCAGCACCCGCCGCTTTTAGTATATCAGCCGCATTTTCCGCCGCCGATTTATAACTATTCAGAAGATTTATTACTCCGCTGCCGGTTACTGCGACTATACGCCGTACTCCCGACGCCACAGAGCTTTCCGATACAATCTTAAACAGTCCCACGTTCGATGTATTCGTCACATGCGTGCCGCCGCAAAGCTCAACGGAAACATTGCCCGCCTTTTCACTGCCTGCCGATACTACACGCACTATGTCGCCGTATTTTTCTCCGAACAGCGCCATGGCGCCCGTAGCCTTTGCCTCGTCAGCCGGCATCTCCCGCGTGGTGACCGGCAGCGCCGACAATATATATCCGTTTACAATGTCTTCTGCCTGCTGCTTTTCCTCCGGCGTCATAGCGGAAAAATGGGTAAAGTCAAAACGCAGCTCTCTGTCGTCCACCATAGAACCCGCCTGCTGCACATGGCTGCCCAAGACCTTCCGCAGCGCCGCCTGAAGCAGGTGCGTCGCCGTGTGGTTGCGGCGTATGGCATTGCGGCGTATAACGTCTATTTCCGCCTTAACAATATCACCGGCGGCAAATTTCCCGCTTATTACGCGGCCCATGTGCATATATACGCCGTCCTCGTTCTTTTTAACATCTTCTACTGCAAATTCTCCGCCGCTGCTTGATATTATTCCATGGTCGCCGACCTGTCCGCCGCTCTCGGCATAAAACGGCGTTTTGTCCAATGCTATTATGCCCTGCTCGCCCTCTGAAAGCCCGTCGCCCGACATTGCCGCAACCGTCGCATCGCATGCGTCCAGCTCGTAACCTACAAATTTTGTGGCAGGTACGTCTTTAAATATATTGCCCTCGCCGGCCCACGCGTCGTTCATATCCTTGCGGGCTTTCCTCGCACGGTCGCGCTGGTCGGCCATAAGGCGTGTAAATTCCTCTTCATCTATATTCATGCCGCGTTCCGACAATATCTCGCGGGTTAAATCCAGTGGGAAGCCGAAAGTGTCGTACAGCATAAAAGCGTCCTTACCGGACAGCATATTGTTTTCAGCCTGCGCTGTCATTTCATCAAGTATTTGAAGTCCCTGGTCTATCGTGCGGCTGAAAGATTCCTCTTCAGTAGTTATAACCTTGTATATAAGCTCCTTGCGCTCCTCCAGCTCCGGATACGCCTTTTTATTCTCATTTATAACCGTCTCGGCGACGTCCGCCAAAAACAGGCGGTCAATGCCAAGCAGGCGGCCGTGACGCGCTGCACGGCGCAGAAGCCTCCGAAGCACGTATCCGCGCCCCTCGTTCGACGCTATTATGCCGTCGGATATCATAAACACCGACGAGCGCATATGGTCGGTTATTATACGCAGCGATACATCCGCTTTTTCGTCCTCGCCGTATTTGTGGCCGGATATTTCGCATATCCTGCTGGTAATATTTTTTATAGTGTCCACCTCAAAGAGGTTGTCCACTCCCTGCATTATGCAGGCAAGACGCTCAAGCCCCATGCCGGTGTCGATATTCTTCTGCTTGAGCGGAGCATAGTTGCCCTTGCCGTCGGAGTCAAACTGCGAGAAAACAAGATTCCAAAACTCAACATACCTGTCGCAGTCGCAGCCGACATGGCAGTCGGGACGCCCGCAGCCCTTTTCCGGCCCGCGGTCAAAGTATATCTCCGAGCAGGGGCCGCAGGGACCGGTGCCGTGCTCCCAGAAATTGTCCTCCTTGCCGAGACGTACTATTCTCTCCGGCGCAACGCCTATCTCGTTAACCCATATGTCGGCCGCCTCGTCGTCGCCCTCGTAAACGGAAATCCACAGCTTGTCCACCGGAAGCTCTATTACCTTTGTGCAGAACTCCCACGCAAACTGTATAGCCTCGCGCTTAAAATAGTCGCCGAAGCTGAAGTTGCCGAGCATCTCAAAAAACGTGCCGTGCCGCGCTGTTTTGCCGACATTGTCAATGTCCGGCGTGCGGATGCATTTCTGGCAGCTTGTCGCGCGCTTTTTAGGCGGCGTCGCCTCGCCGGTAAAAAATTTCTTAAGCGGAGCCATGCCGGAGTTTATGAGCAGCAGGCTCTTGTCCCCGTCAGGCACAAGCGAAAAGCTTTTAAACCGATGATGACCCTTTCCCTCAAAATAACTCAAAAATTTTTCTCTTAAATCCGTCAGCGACGTCCATTCCATGCTTTTTCAGTCCCCTTATCCTCAAAAAAATAAAAAGCCTCCGTCCGTTATGGGACGAAAGCAATCTCCGCGGTACCACCCAATTTGCCGTATTATACGGCCGCTCTTCGCCCTTAACGCGGTGCTTACGTCTGTGTCTCCACAGCGGCTATAAGACGGCTCTGCAGCATACACAACAGGAGCTTTCAGCATCCGCTCCCTCTCTTTAGATGCATATCACTGCTTAATCTTAATCACTGCCATTTTCATACCCATTAATTATACTAAACCTTTCCCAATTTGTCAACGCAGCATGGTCTTTAATATTTTTATCTTCTAAGTCATCAGCCGGATGAGCGCATAGCCTTTTAAGCGGCTGCACTTGCATGATATGCCGCGATAATATAAAATAAAAACACATTCTAATTGCATATCTCTCGGTACAGATAAAGATATATAGATATGCCGCAAAAATCAGCGTAAACAACATAAAGGAGACGTCAATGGAGCTGAGAAGATGCACAAAGGAAGATTTGCCGGAAATAGCGCGGCTGTTTTTCGATACGGTAACGACAGTTAATACAGCCGATTACACAAATCAGCAGATAGATGCATGGGCGGGCAGGCGGCAAAGTCTGCTTTCGCGCGAGGATTTTTTATCAACGCTTTATACAATAGTCGCTGTTAAGGACAATATAATTATAGGCTACGGCAACGTTGACGATACCGGCTACATTGACCATTTATATACTCACAGGGACTATCAGCATATTGGAGTAGCTACGGCTATATGCGACGAGCTTGAAAGGCGTGCTCATGATATTGGTGCTAAACGGATTACGGTGCACGTGTCGGTAACAGCGTTGCCGTTTTTTGTTCACCGCGGTTACCATGTTGTAAAAGAGCAGCAGGCAGAGCTGGACGGTGTTATGCTCACAAATTTTTTATGCGAAAAAAATATTTAGCAATTATTGTGTGATTTGTTCTACGGAGACTGATATATAAGCCCAAATACGCAGGACTGACAGGTAAATCATATGTTTACAGGTTGCTTGAAATTAAGTGCAGGCCAAGATTGGCTTTTGTCCCCGCCGGAAAGCTTCCGATGTATTATACTCGTTAAAATTATCGGCGTCAGGCAGGAAAATTGCTTCGGACGGAGACGGAGAATTCCCGGCAACAGCCGGATTTGGTACCGTTGTAGAGAATATTAGAAATATATCAAAAAACTGTGCGGCGGCAAAATCGCTTAAGAAGTATTTATTATCAAATCTTTCCAATATAGAAGAGGTTATAATAAAATTCCCGCCAACGCGCTTCTTTATAATAAACATAAGCCTGCCGGGGCACAAGGCTGGGTAAAGGGCATTTGCTGCTGTGTCTTGTTCTTATAATTTGAACTAAATTTATATTGTATATATATTTATAATATGTTATTATATAAAATTGAAAAATAAAAGTGGAGACTTTTCAATGAGCAGCAAAATTAAAGAATTTATAAAGAATAAGAAGATTGTCATTATTATAGTAATAATAGTTTTGTTGCTGCTTGCCGGCGGTGCTTGCTTTATTTCGCAACTGTGTGTAAGCAACGGCAGCAAAACATATAGTCAGACAATAGAAAACACCGAGACATCGACAACAGACAGCAAAAACATAGAAAGCAGCGAAGAAAGCAAGGAAGATGCGACAGACGAATCCTCATCTGACGGCGCTTCATCTGAGGCTGCGGTCAGCAGCGAAAGCAGCAGCCAAACAGCAGCAAGCTCCAGCGAGCTCTCAAGCATCAGCAGCAGTCATGTCAGCACTCCCTCCGGCAGCGGTTATGGCGGCAGTCAAACAGTCAAGCCGTCACAGCCCGCGCAGCCGTCCCACATCCACAGCTGGAAAGACCACATTGCGCAGAGATGGGTGTCCAATATAGTAACAGTAGTAGACGAGCCTGAACAGACCGTTAAATGCAGCCTTTACAGAATGTACTGGTATACAACCGGCACATGGGAGGAAACCCAGGACCCCGCCCGGTTTGATACATGGTATAAAAGTAAAGACGGCGGACTCTATCCGCTTTACAATCCTTATGAGAAGCCGGAGGACAACCC